>WQSR01000011.1 GCA_009787785.1 Defluviitaleaceae bacterium | reverse complement strand
TCAGGGGGATTTCCCGCCCCTTCAAGCCGTGGGGGTAGCCCGTTCCGTTCCAGCGTTCGTGGTGGCTTGCGGCGATGGTCTTGGCGTCGTGCAGAAAGTCCGAAGCCCCCGCCAGTCTTATCACGCCGTCGATGATACGCTCGCCTTCAAGGGTATGGGTCTTCATGGTTTCAAATTCGCTCTGGGTCAAGGGGCCGGTCTTGTTGAGAATCGTATCGGAGATGACAATTTTACCTACATCGTGCAAACGCGCCGACGACACAACAGAGTCCACGTCCCATGTGCGCATTTCGTCGGCGTATATTTTTTTCTCCAGCATAGCCACAATCAGCAATTCCAAATTCTTCGATGTACGTTCGATATGCCCTATGGTGTCCCTGTCCCGGTTTTCCACCAAGTCGGCCATGGTGAAGACCAAGGCGTTTTTCAAATTCGTCAGCATCTTGGTGCGCTGGCGTATCATTTCGTCCACATGTAAATGGTGCTGGATACGGTTTAGCAACACCGGTGCGGAAAAGGGCTTCATGATAAAGTCCGCCGCGCCCAGCTCGATGCCTGCGGCTTCGCTTTCCGGGTCGGTTCTGCCCGTGAGGAAAATGACGGGAATACTGGCATAGGAGGGGTTGCCCCGCAATATTGTCATGGCCTCGAATCCACTCATCACGGGCATGTCAACATCGAGCAAAATCATATGAGGCTTGCTTGTTTCCAGCGCGCTAAAAAGCTGGGCCGCGCAGGGAAAGCAATCCACCCGGTAGCACCCCTTTAGCACTTCCTCCACGATATTTAAATTGGTTTCATTGTCATCTACTAGGAAAATGGTCTTCATTATTTCGTAAACATACCACCGGGGGCGACTTTTTTCGCTTCGGTGGCATTGGAGGCGGCATTGGCGACGATGCTTTCCAGCACGCTGGTGGTGCTTTTCACGCATCTTTCGCACATGCGCCCGCTTTTGATGGGTCGCCCGCATTTGGAGCAGGTGATGAGCTCGGCCATGCCCTGGGAAATTTCCAGCTTGCCCTCGCGGACGTAGTGCATTAACCGCTTCACGGATATTTCGCACGCTTCGGAAACTTCCTGGGCAGAGCAGTGGGGGTTATCCTTTACGAAAAGGCGTACTTCCTCGAATTTTTCCTCTTCGGCCTTCATGCATTCCTTACAGATGGGGTGCTGGTCCTTGCTGAACATACGGCCACAACGCGGACAATTGATAACGTTCATTCCAATCTTCCTTTCATGGCAACCCCACGGCTGTCCTTACGCGTGCCATGGTGGGCGCGGCTAGATGTCGTGCTTTTCCGGCGGCTTCGGCGATGACCCCGTCAAGGTAGGCGGTATCCGCGATGAGCCGGTCGTATTCCCTCCGGTAGGGGAGCAAAGCCTCAACCACCGCTTCCCCCACCTTTAGCTTGAAGTCGCCATAACCGCTTTGGGCAAAATCAGCCACGCTCTGGTCGATACTCCGGCCTGTCACGCAGGAATACACCGTAAGCAAATTGCTGATGCCGGGCTTGTCTTCGCTGAAACGGATTTCATTGTCGGAATCGGTTACGGCACGCTTGAACTTTTTTATTATAACATCAGGGGAATCGGAAAGGAAGATACAGTTATATAAATTTTCGTCGGATTTTGACATTTTTTTGCCGGGGCTCTGCAAGGCCATGATACGCGCACCCACGGGGGGGATATACCCCTCCGGCACGACAAATATTTCTCCATACACTTGGTTGAACCGCTGGGCCACGTCCCGCGCCAGCTCAAGATGCTGGCGTTGGTCGTCCCCCACAGGCACCAAATCCGTTTGGAATAATAAAATATCCGCCGCCATCAGCACGGGGTAGGTGAACAGACCCGCGTTGATGTTGGCTTCGTTCTTGGCGGATTTGTCCTTGAACTGGGTCATGCGGTTCAGCTCGCCCATGTAGGTGTAACAGCTCAAAATCCAAGACAGCTCCGCGTGGGCACTCACATGGGATTGGAAATACAGGGTATTTTCCTTGGGGTCCAGACCCAGCGCGATATACCACGCCAGGACGCTACGCGCATTTTCGCGTAAAGTCGCCGGGTCTTGCCGCACGGTGAGGGAATGCAAATCCACCACGCAATACAGGCAGGTATATTCCGCGCACAGCCTGGCCCAGTTACGCGCCGCGCCCAGCCAGTTGCCGATGTGGAGGTTGCCCGTGGCTTGCATTCCGCTGAAAATTATCTTCTTTTGCATCACGCCATAAACCCTTTCTTGTCGCTGTCGTCGATATACTCGTCGGCTTGCCCGTCCTTGGAGTAGGTGAGGCCCGAATATACTGCGGGGCTTTCCCCGGCTACGGGGGGCAGGTTAAGCTCGTCCACTTGTCTTTGGGCGTCCTTCCAGCCTGTGAGCAAGGTCTCCAGCAATTCACGCGATTCCGCCACGGCTTGCTTTGCCTTGGCCTCATCTTGCGAAACCTGGGCGATGACCAACAGCGAGTTTACATATTTATATACCTCATAGAAATCATGGGCAAGGGGAACCTCGAAGTTGAGGGCGCGGATAAGCTGTTCCAGCGCGTTTTTGGCTCTTTCAATGTTGTGCTCGTCCAGAAACGCCAGGATTAGCTCAAAATTGATAACCACCAGCTGGGCGGGATTGGCCTGGGCTATGCGCAGGGCATAGGCGTCTTTGTCCATCATGTTACACCCCTAATTCAATAGCTGTAACAGCTGTTGGGGACGCTGGTTGGCTTGCCCCAGCATGGCTTGCGCCGCTTGGAACATTACATTGTGCTGGGCAAAGCGGGTGGATTCCCGCGCCATGTCCGTGTCGCGGATACGACTGCGGGAGCGTTGGGTGTTTTCTGCGGCCACGTCCAGGCTGTCAACGGTGGATTCCAGCCGATTTTGGAACGCGCCCAGCCGCGCACGCACCCCGGATACCGTAGAAATGGCCCTGTCCAAGGTGAGGAGGGTGAACTGCGCGCCTTCCCGGGTGGTGTAGTTCAACAGGCTGCGCCGCTGGCCGCCCACGTATTCGATTAGACCCAGGGTTTCCGCGTTTAACCGGGGGATTTGGATATCTATGGCGTTGTTGTGCCTGGGGCCGGTTTGCAAACGCAAGGGGCCAAATTCGCGGAAATTGAAGGTCATCTCAAAGGGAGCCACATCCTCTATGGGCGTTCCCAAGGCATCGCCGAAGGTCAAAAACGGCTCGATGGGAGGCATTTCGGTGGGGTCGCCCTGGTTCATTTGAACGTGCAAACTGAAGCGGATATCCTCGCCGCCGGTGCCGCGTAGCATAATCTGATTGCCGTTGGAAATAACCGCAAGGTTGGTGGCGGGAATTACGTTCCCGTTGATGTCAAAGAGCTGTAGGGGGTAATTCAGGGGGGCGTCCGGGTCGGTGGGGGGCGGGTAGATACGTGGCCCGGCGATGACGGCATCCGTACCCAGGCTGAAATTGAGGGACTGGAAGTCTATGCCCAAGGCTTCGTAGAACCTGCCCAGCAAATCCACCACCTGGTTGCGCCCGGCTTGCTGTGTGATGATGTGGGTGTGGGTTTCGCTAAAGAACATATCCATCCCGGCAAATTGCATGGCCTCTGTCAGCACAGCGCGTAAATCTTGCCCCGGCTCGAAGTAGAAGGGGTTGTCGTTGAGCATAAAGGTTTCCCTTATGGGGTGGTTGATGCCCTCCCAGAAGGGGTCCCCGGCGGGCGGTGCCAGCCAACTGTCCGGCGTGGGGAAGGAAAGCCGCGCCGGAAGCCCCAGGGATTCAACCGTAATAGGTAAGTGACCGGGGCGCACCTGCTCGGAGATAAACAATAACGAAGCGATGCCCCGGGCGTTTACGGGGTCGCCGGCGGGATACCAGTTCGTTTCCGTTACCCGGTCGCCTTCGCCGTTGAGTATGCGCATACGGTTGAACTCCGTGCGGTTGGCGATGGCGTGGATTTCGTCCTGTAGTTGCGTAATTTCGCGGTATATTTGCGAGCGGTCATCGGCGGTGTTGGTGTCGTTGGCGGCCTGTACAGCCAGCTCCCGCATACGCTGTAGCATATTGTGTACCTCGTTGAGCGCGCCTTCGGCGGTCTGTATCAGGGAAATGCCATGGGTGGCATTTTCGCTGGCCCGGGTTTGGCCGCCCACCTGGAAGCTCAATTTATTGGCGATGGCGAGGCCGGCGGGGTCGTCCTTCGCCGAGTTGATGCGAAAGCCCGTGGAAAGCCTTTGCATGGCCGCGGCCAAGCCGCGGTCGGCGCGGCGCATACTCAAATGGGTCATCAGTGCGGGGATATTGTGACTAATTACCATGGTTGTTTTCCTCCTTGGGTTCGATGGAATCATTTTTTATGGGAATGTAGTTGTCCACATCTTCGATAAACTGGGTTAATACGGCCACAGCCGCAAAAAATTCCTTGTTGCTCATGGGGTTGCCCCGTGCAGGAAGGTTAAGCCGCTTATTTTTACCCCGGCTTCCCCGGCAAGGGCGAGGAGATTTTCCTCCCGGGCCTCCAAAGCTTCCAGCGCGGCGGGGGATTGGGCCGAGATAACGGCATCCAAGCCGTTCTCCTTGCTTAGGGAAAAATAGGCCGTGACCGTCCCCAGCCGGGCGGTGTCCAGCGACAGGAATATCTTGGCACCCTCTGCGGTAAGGGCGCGGTCGTTGACCACATACATATTCAAGTGGCAAATGCGCCCGTTGATGCGGACGGGAATTTGGAAGCCCGTCTCGGCGTCGCCATTGAGCCCATGGGTAACGGAAAGCAACGCCTGAACCGGGTCGCTCATGTCCTCCCCAAGGGCGGCGCGAATTTGCGCCAGCACCATCCCCGGCGATTGCCCCTCTTGCAAGGGGGAAAGGTCCGACGGGGGAATGGCTTCGAAAAGCGCGGTTGTATCCGTTGTTTCCTTTGTTATTTCCTCCAGTGCGTCTTCCAGGGCGCGGTCGTCGTTTTCAAAGTCCTCCGCCGCTTTAATATGCCCCGGACGGGTGGAAATGTTTCGGCTTTGCATCTTTTGGATAATTTCCGGGTTGGCCTGGATGAACGCCTCGATGTGCTTGGCCACGGCGGCCGGGTCTGATGGGGTAGGGGGCTTTTCAGCGTTTGCGGCCAGGTCTTCCAGGGCCTCTGCCATGCCTCCGGCGGCTTTGACCAGCTTTTCCAAGGCAATGGGCTGTGCCATGTCGGTGAAATTATCGGCCACCACATCCATGTGGGCGTGCTTTGCCGTGCCGAGGGCGATAGCCTGACGGATATTGCCTTCCGGGCGGGTAAGCCTTTCCAGCTCGCCCAGGGCATCGTTGACGGTGACATCCACGCCCTTGCGGCTGTTTCGGTTTTGGGCCAAATTCATCAGGCCGCCCAAGGTGAGGGGCGCGTTCATTTGCGCCGCAAGCCCCAAGGCCGCCGCGCCGTCCTTTTGGATGACGTGTAGCATACGGTATATGGCAATCATGGTTTTGCGGGTATCGCCGTCAATGGTGCGGTTTTCGTCCATTTCGCGGATATAACGGGCAATTTTCTCCGTACCGCTCTCGCCCATGCTGTAGTTGAATTGCTTGATGTAGGCCAGCATCTGGTCGGCGTGCATCTCCAAGGGGTTGAGCCCCTCCTTTATCATGTTGGCGGCGATGAGGGGGTGGAGTTTGTTGGCGATGGCGGTGATTTTCGCTTCAATTTCCTTTACCGCGTGAAGGTTTTCTGCGGTTACGTCCATTTTATTCTTGCTCAAAATAAAGGCCGCCTTCACATGCTCTGCCGTGGCGGTGATGTCCATGCTTTCCAACAGCGGCGCGAACTGGGTTTTCACCTGGGAGAAGGCGTCCCCGTAGCGGGGATTGGGAACGGTGGCGTTTTGCTCATATCCGGCGTTGGCCTTGGCGGTGAGCACGGATTCATGGACGCCGCTGATGGTGAAGGGGGATTCCCCCTGGATGATATTCGCGTGGACATTGGCGGTGAGGGGGCGCAACCCGGTGAGGGTGTCGAAAAGGTCAACCAGGCGCGAGGCGGGGGAAAGGGCAGGGCGGTAATCGGTTGCGTCCGCTTCCGTGTTGCCCACCATTTTTATATACAGCTCCGCTTCTTGCAATGTTAATTTCTGCAAATTCTCCTTCATCGCGTCGGTGTTTATTTCCAAACCTTCGTGTCGTGCCGCCGCCTGGGTAGCCATTCGCAATTGCACCTCAGCCAAATGAACCGCCTCCGGCAAAGAAAGGCTTCCCGCCGGCCTATCCTGGCCGATATATTCCGCAACCCGGCCAAAGAAGACCTCGCGGAAGGATTCGTCCGATAATTTTTCGGGCAAAGCCTGTAAAAACAACACGCGTTCAATATTTTCCTTCGTAATCGGCAAATCTCGCGCAAGTAAAAACCGTGCGGCAAGGAAATTCTCCCGGGTTTCGCTTATATTTTCCTGGGCGAAGAGCCCCTCCATGGCGGCGCGGGGCGGCTCCCACTGGGGGGAGGGGATTTCCCCGGTATGCTGGGCCTTCCCTTCCGGCGCGGCGTAGTTACTTTTATATACATTGTCCAGAGTCAGCTCGGTTTTCTCAGTAACCAGGTATTGGATGGCGGGCTCGGATACCTTGGCGGGAAGCCGCTCCCACGCCCGTTCCATATGGGAAATATTGCGCTGGGAAACGGGCAAGCCCTGCCTATGTAGAGCCGCCACCATAGCCGCGCCGTTTTCACGCCGCAAAAACCGCTCATCCCCGGGCGTCAATTCCGTAGGTTGGCGGTCCACATGATGCATAATCCGGTCCATCATGGCGAAGCTCACCTTGGACAAATCCAAGCCGCTTTCCACAATGGCCGCCACCGCGCTTTTCCCGCCGGTGTTCGCCATAAAGCCCTGGGAACGCCGAATCGCCGCGATGGCACGGGCCACTTTTTGGGCTTGCTCCTGACGGTATTCGGCACGGAGCTCGTTATTCTCCTTGATACTCTCCATGGTTTGGGAAAAATCCTTAATCGCGTCCATGGAGGTGGCCTTCCCACGGGGGGGTGCTGTGGCGGGGCTGTCGATTACCTGTGTCAGCTCATAGCCCTGCCGCGTGCGCCGCACCGAAAAGGCCAAGCTATCCCCCACCTGCCCCTGAATATCTTCTGCGCGGGCAGTAAAAAGCACATCCCCCTCGGCGCGCAAGGTGGCTGTGCCGTCCTCGATGCTTTCCAGCATGGCCGAAATCGTCTGGCCGGTTTGCCATACCATTTCGGGCCTTCGCTGATTATGTACCGCGTTGGGAAAAACCGTTTCGCGGCTTATGGAAACATTGAAAGGGTTCATGCATTACCCCCGATTCTGCCATACGGACATTTTCTAAGAAATTGTCCTCGGTAGTGTATTCGGCAGATTTTAGAGAAATGCTTAGAGATATCTCATTTTTGGGCAAGTTGCGCTTCGAGTTCTGCTATCCGTGCGTCTTTTTCGGCAACCATGTTCGCAACCACGCCTTGCCAATGTTCATCTCTTTGCCGCCGGGCATTATTTAATGCTTGTGCTTCATCATGCTCTGTCCTTGCTCGTAGGATTTCCAAGTACTTAAATTCTTCTGTGGCGGTTATGCCACGGTATGCGGCTACTGCTTGGCTCATCACTTCACCTCCGCTTGCGATTAGCGTTTCCAGTTCTTCCTCGGTTTCTGCGTTAAACAACGCAAGCCATAAATCCTTTTCGTTTGTCGTGTCTACCACATTTGACAGCTTGGGTAATTCAAAAAAGTGGTATAGCTGTTTGTCTGATAAAATTTCATGGCGGTTAATTTCCATCGGGGCAAATGTGGAGTGGGCTTCTTCACAATCGAATTGCTTAAATCCTAAAATGCTGATTACGATTGTTTTGGGTAACAGGGAGTAATCGTTGCCCGCAGGGAGCGAAGATGTAAACATCTTGCCCCAATGGAACATACTGCGCTCGGGGTAATTACCCTCGTCCTCTACTTGAATTTCCAAATTCACCCGCTTGCCGTCTACGCGCATGTGTATGTCTAACCTACAGAATTTTTTGCCTATTTCTTCGGGCGGCATTTCGGTGTTGATGGTTTGAAATTGCGCTATGCTTCCAAGTGGTATGCCCAATAACACGGCAATAAGCCGTTTTAACAAGTCGGGGTGCCTGACAAATAGCATTTTGAAAAGCACATCCGACTTAAACGTGTATTCCAATTTTGTACCTTTGTCTTTTCTGATGGTGATTTTTGTTTTTATCGGTGGCATTTAATATGCCTCCCTCGTTTGTACTTAAATTGTACTTAAATTGATTATAGCATACTTTTTCATCGTTTCACATTTCACATTTCGGCCACTCCCTGGTTTCTGCTTTGCTTGCGATTTACGACAGTGCTGATTATACTAATTCAATTATATCATTAGGAGGCTGACGCAATGTTTTTACACAGAATGGGTACAAAGACAGTAAAAATTGAGGGAAGCGGCTCTGTATCGGTAAAAATGCTACGGCATAAATTTTTATTTGGTTGTTCGGAATTTTCTACGTTGCCCTATGCCGCCGGTGAAATGGACGCAAAAGCCGCCGCCATAGCGGAAAAACGCTATAGCCATTTAACAGAGCTGTTAAACTTTGTAACGTTGCCGTTTTATTGGGGACGGTACGAGCCAACCCAGGGCAAGCCCGACGCTGTACGCATGGAAGCGGCGGCACGGTACTTAAAAAAGCAGGGTGTTACGCTTAAAGGGCACCCGCTGTGCTGGCACACCGTTTGTGCCGACTGGTTGATGGCCATGGACAATGAAACCGTGCTAAAAATACAGTTGGAACGCATCCACCGGGACATTTCAGCCTTTGCGGGGCTGATAGATATGTGGGATGTAATTAATGAAGCGGTAATCATGCCGCTGTTTGATAAATATGACAATGCCATAACCCGGTTGTGCAAAGAACGCGGCCGGATTAAACTTATCCGTGACTTGTTTGCCCAAGCGCGCGCCGCCAGTGGCAACGCTACCTTGCTTATCAACGACTTTGAAACATCCGAGTCCTATGACATTCTTGTGGAAGGTTTGCTGGAAGCAGGTGTGCCCATAGACGCAATTGGCATACAGTCGCATATGCACCAAGGCTACTGGGGCGTGGAGAAAACGCAGGAAATTTTAGCAAGGTTCGCCCGCTTTGGGTTGCCGCTTCATTTTACGGAGGTATCCTTGGTATCCGGTGAAATCATGCCCCGTGAAATAGTAGACCTCAACGACTACAAGGTAGACGCGTGGCCCTCCACGCCTGAATGCGAAGCCCGTCAAGCCGCCGAGGCGGTAGCCTTCTACGAAACCCTGTTTACCCACCCGCTGGTGACTTCAATCACATGGTGGAGCTTCCAAGATGGCCTGTGGCTGGGTGCGCCTTCCGGGCTTCTGGATAAAAACAGCGACCCCAAACCTGCCTACCATGCCCTGCATAAAAAAATCAAGGGCGAATGGTGGACGGGCGAACAATCCTTTACCCCCGATGCAAACGGTACAATAACCGTAACCGGCTACAAGGGCGATTATGTCGCCGCGTGCAACGGGAAGGAGACGTTATTTACCATTGACTAATGTAAAGGAACCCAGTGTAGCCGTTCCGGGTCCTTTGTATACGAAGTAAATAGCGTGAACACCGTCGGGGATGGTAATATCTTCGCTAAAATATGTTGGGGTATGGAGCGGTAGCATATTACTTTTTGCTTCCCTTTTTCCTTTTGTTATTTATTTTCCTACGTTAAATGCGAGGTGATACAATATGGATGAAAAGCCCAAAGAAGTTTTGGAAAAGGTAAATGCAGGGTTATTGAAACGAGTTTATATAATAAGCGCACTCATATGTTGTGTTTTTCATGTGGTGATTATTGCGGTATTTTTGCATTTAGATACCATAATTTGGAACACACAGATTATTAGAGAAAATGTATTTGTTTTGATATTTTCGTTAGTGTCTTTATTTATGATGAACAGAGCGAAAAGCGGAATTATTGAATTGCCACACAAAAGTAAAACATTCGATTCAAAATCAAGAAAACAGGCAATGAAATTTTTATTCATACTTACAATGATTTTTCTATTTTTAGCATACTTAAACATATTTTGGGATTTGAGCCAAAACGAAGCGTCAAATACAGTATCATCCAGTTTTATGTCACTTGTCTGTGTGCTTATTGCTGTAATCCATTCGCCGCTTGCTGGTGACGGTTAATTTTAATCATGTGCATATGCGGGGGATTTGGTACAATAGCCACACATGACAGGGTACATTTTCCGTTGAATTTGAGCGCGTTTTTGGTGTATGATAGAATAAGCCAAACGGACGCGCTTTTTTCATTATGTTTATTTTATGTTCAACTTCTTTCGCTCACAAGGTATAGGCGGCGTACAAGTCACTTGCGGGTATGCGGTTTTCATCTTGAACGGCGGTACACTCGGCAAGGAAAGAGCCGATTATATCCGTTTCCTGTCTGTATGCTTGTCACCTATTCAGTAACAGATAAAATCATTGACCGTAGCACAGAAACGCAACAGCATCTGCTAAAGCTGTTTGAAACACTTTCCAATTCATATGTAGAAAACAAACCTGGCTTGAAGCGCATGTTTGAAAGCAAACAGCGGTTTATAATACTTCGCGATGAAGTGCAGAAGAATCCCCGGGAATGGTCTGTAGACCGCATGGCAAAACAGGCGTGGTTTACCCGCAGTCGATTTACTGTTTTATATAATGAGTTTTTCGGCAAATCGCCCAGTGCCGATTTATTAAACATTAGAACCGAACAGGCAAAAAAATTGCTGGAAACCACGAACATGTCAGTGGCAGACATATCCTCCGCATGTGGGTATCATTCTTGCAAAAAAACGGACGGCCGTCCTGTGTTGGTTCTGGTTCTGGCCTTGCTGTTGTGTCGCCAGCCAGTGAAGGGGCCAGGCCCGGTAGGAGATGCCAATCCCACACATTCACTACGTGAATATGGTCGCATACACTGCCTCGCGAGTTAAATATAGCAGTGCATATGAGCACATTCATTGCATTAATGTGCAAGTTAGCGTTCCCCCCTTCGGGGCGGGACACGAGTGTTGCAGGGGTGTTGCTACGTAACAGAAGCAGGGGACTATGGGCGCAGTGGCGCAACGG
Source organism: Defluviitaleaceae bacterium (assembly GCA_009787785.1). Classification (GTDB taxonomy): domain Bacteria; phylum Bacillota; class Clostridia; order Lachnospirales; family WQUN01; genus WQRX01. Next base: position 51,505 of record WQSR01000011.1, on the reverse strand, counting down.
AACGGACACATGCCGAAGCACACATCTTCTGGTCTGGCCATTCGGCGCGAAGTGCCTTTCAACGGTTACAAATGCATTTTATCACAACATTTGTGACAAATTTACAGATTTTGTCCGGTTTGAAAATATCCCTACTGTACTATATAGCGACAAGCTGACATTGATGCGCCGGAAGCTTTATTGGGATAACGCCTCCGGCGTGTTGTATTTCAGCCGTGACATCGGTGGCGGTATGGTTTACCGCCACAATGCGTTTGCCTTCCGCTGTATCCAGCAGACGGAAAACAGGTGCGGTAAAGGTATTGTTTTCACAGGGCTGTTCCGGGGTATATAGGATACCTGTCCATTCGGGATAGCCCCCCGGGTGCATCCATCTGGTCAATAGCTCACCGGTGGTGATGTCGCGGCTATGCTCAAAATGATAAGAGGGATAGCTTCCAATCCAAATGGCTGTCCCTTTCCCGATGGCGTATTGCGTCAGGGCAGGTTCATCGTCAGAAAATGTCGCCATCGTTACTGTGTCAGCATTTTCGGCAGTCTTGGTAAGTTGGCGATAAAACCGGCCTGTAAATGGCTTTTTAGTATCCGTCCACGTTGCCGTAACCTCACCCCAATTGCGCATCCCTTCAATGTCATTGTGCTGTAAGCCAAACAAGGTGCGCAATGCGATGCTGTCAGATTCCAACAACCCATCAGGCCGGTACAATCCGGGGCAAGCTTCGGAAACCAAGGTGCCGCCGCGCTCGACAAAGCGGTATAGCACAGCAATTTCCTCTTCGGATAAAACAAGGGGCATCGGCAGGTAAAGAAAAGTTATCGGCGAGTCTACCAACTCATCGAAGTTATCCTGGTGGAAAAATTCGATGGGGATGCCGCGCAAATAGGCCGCCTGGAAAACGCCACTCAAACTGCCCGCATACATTTCTTCCCGGCGTTCACTGGCAAAGCAAAGCAAGCTGGTATCCCTGGACACATAAACGGCATTGCAGGACTGCACTCTGCGTGCCCCCTCCAAAATGGGGGTATTCAGTGCTTTGGCGCATTCGGCCGCGGAAAGACTGCGGGGCGTGTCCTCGCCCTTAAATCCGGTCAAGCCAAACCCGGGTGATTCAATTCCCGCCGGTTCGGGCGCGTACTGCCAATAAATCGTACCTTTGCCCCCGGCGGCTATTGTATTCCAGTTCCACAAGCGGATGTCACTGGCCGTGGGGACTTCCCCTCCCAGCAATCCGGGCTTGCCGGCACCGCCTTGTAGCTCCATTTGATAAAAGGGCTTGCCATGGGAAGCCGACGCTACCATTTCATTATGAAGCAGATGCCGGTATAAATGCTCATCCCCCATCAGCCATTTTGGAAAACTGCTGAGTCCGAACAGGTCCACTTCCCGTGCCAGCAGAAATTCATCCCCCAGCTCATTTGCCAGCCCCCCAACGATGCGGTTGCCCAAAATCCCGCTGTAAGCGACATGGGTTTGCACCGGCACATTCGGTGCGCCGCGCCGGCTGGCTTCCACGCGCAGACGTAACCAGCGGCACAAATTATCCAGCCAGAACCGACGCCAATCCAGCATATCAGCCCAGGTTCCAAAGCGGGGTGGCGGTGTTACCTGTTCCCAATCGGTGTAGTTTCGATACCACGCCTTGCTTAGTGCGTCCAGCGTGACGTATTTTTTGCGTAGCCAGGTTCGAAATTCCCGTATCGAATGGCGGCAGTAACACAGCATATTGCTCCGGTAATCGTACATGGGTTCCAGGTGGGGCTCGTTCCATACATCAATTGTTAAAATGCCCGGTGTGTTGGCGAAGTGTGCCGCAGTACGCTCGATGAAATCCGCAACTTTGGCGGCGAAGACAGGGGTATCCATACAAAGCCCCGGCCAGCCGCCGCTGGGGATATTAGCCGGGCCGCCATATTTAACCACTTGCCCGTCTGCCGTTTGGTATAAATCCTCATCGTTGCCGATATACGTCCAATAGGGTGCCCCCTCTGGAATTGTGTTGATAATTACACCCAGATTATTTTTCACTGCCAGTGAAACAAGCTCATCCAATTCGGCGAAGCAAAACCGCCCCGGCTCCTTTTCAATCCAGTTCCACATAGCCCAGAGCTTGACACAGTTGAAGCCCAGTTCTTTCATGTGCCGCATGTCCCGCTCCCAACAGGAACGTTCAGGAAAAGGCGGGCGGTAATATTGCGCACCGTAAAACATCATATTTTCATCCCTTCACTGCGCCGGCTGTCATGCCGCTAATCAGATATTTTTGCATCAGAAAACCAAATATGATAATGGGAACCATTGTGATGGTAGCCGCCGCACTGCTTCTGCCCCAGTCCACCGACACAGCCCCCACATAGCGGGCCACACCCACCGTCAGCGGGAAGGTTCGTATATTGGTCAGCTGTAGCGAAAAAATAAGTTCATTCCAGGAAGTCTGCATTACCAGTATGGCCGCAGACGCCACCGCTGGCCGTAATAATGGAAACACGATACGGAAGAAAGCCATAAGCCGACTGCATCCCTCCGCATTGGCCGCTTCCAACAGCTCGTCGGGTATGCCTTCGATAAAACCCGTCATAAGCCATGTAACAAAGGGCAATGTCAGGCTGGTGTGGGCCAGAATAACCGCCGCGCGGGTTCCTGTCAGGCCAGCCCGGTTCATCATAATAAACAAGGGAATAAGAATGGTGATAGCAGGAACCATTCTGCCCAGTAGCAGTGTGTTCGATAGTCTGCGCCCCCATGATGAGCGGCACAGCTTCACGCCATAAGCGGCGAGGGAGCCCATCATGATGGACAGGAATGTGGTGGTGGTAGATATGACCAATGAGTTGCGGAAAAATCTGCCAAAGTTATCAAACTCAAAGATTCTCTGGAAGTGTATAAAAATGGGTTTGAAAATAAGTTGCGGTGGCATTTGATGGATATCCAACGTAGCGCGAAACGCATTGCTTACTACGATATAAATAGGCACTAGCGTCCACACCAATGCCACCATAATAAGAACGGCCATCATCAGCTTTACATACCATTTCCGCTTAAAACGCACCATACCAGCTATCCCTCAGCTCTTCGATTTTTTTATATTGTGCCGGATAAAAGGAATACCAAATACGACAAAGGTAATAAACATCGCAATTGTAGATAACGCCATTGCATAGCTCATATTCGCTTGGTTAAATGCCTGACTGTGGGCGTAAATACTAATGGAAACACTGGAGTTGTTGGGCCCGCCCCCGGTTAGCGAAAAAATGATGTCGAACACTCTAAAGGTATCTACGCCGCTAAGCAGAAGGATTACCATGTAGGTGTTTTTCAACAGCGGCAGGGTTATGCGGAAGAAGCTACTGAAAGCACCCGCACCGTCCACATAGGCGGCCTCGTAATATTCCTCTGGAATAGAGAGCAGTCCCGCAGTCAGCACGATAATGATAAAGGGTGTAACCTGCCACCAATGGGCAATAATCGTGGACAATAAAGCCGTACTGGATGCTGTAACCCCGGGGAAATGCTGAATCCCAAGGCCAAACAAGCCGAGAAACCAATACAAAATTCCTTGCGGGTCGTAAATATACCGCCAGATAAGGCCAACAATCAGCGGGGATATTAATAGCGGCATAATTAAAAGGGGGCGCAGGACAGCCGAAAACCGGCGCGAGAGCTTGTGCAGTAGCACGGCATTGACCGTTCCGAAGAAAAATGTCCCGGCAATAGCCCCGAATGAAAATATAAGCGTATTAAGAATCGCACGCTGGGCGATGGAATCATTTAAGAATCTCCGGTAATTATCTAGCCCAATGAAGTTTTCGGTGGGGTTGGACAATCCAAAGCCAACATCAAAGAAGCTCAATAAAAAGCCATAGCTTAGCGGCAGTATCATAATGAAAAAAATTATCAAGAACGTCGGTAGTATCAGGAGTACCGAAAGCAAATCCCCTTTTTCCAAAGACCAGTAAAAATTACGCGTCTTCATCCGAAGTCCTCCCTACGGGCAAAAACCCCAAAGGCCCGCCGTATGGGTAGCGGGCCTTTGAAATCTCGCGTTTAATGGCTAAAATCAACATCTGCCAAGCTATCTTGCAATTGTTGCATTACTGTAGCCGGGTCGGCACCGGTGGAGGCAATTTCGGAAAGGGATACGATTAGGGCCTCTCTCATTACACCAAAGTTTGTGAGTGTGGGGTCACTTCTGCCATTGCCCACTTGCTCCATTACTACCGGCAGGAACGGGGTAGCCGCCACGACGGCCGGGTCCGCAATCAGTGCGTTGACGGCACTTATTTGCTGATTAAATAATGTCTTGCGTGTTTCTGTTTCCGGGCTTGCCATCCAGGTGATGAAATCGAAGGCGGCCTGTGGGTTAGCGGAGTTGGCGGCTATTGCCCATACCCAGAAGGTATTGCTTGCGGCGGCAATCCCACCGCTGCCGGGCAGGGGTGCGTAGCGCACAGTGTCTACAATCAGGGACCTTTCGGGGTCATGGTTTTGATTGGCCAAGCCGCTCATCAAAACCCCGATAGGCGCGAGCCGGGTGCGCAGTGCATTGCCCACCTCGTCGTGATGCCACGCCAAAGAGCCTGACACGGAATAGCGGGCAAGCTGACCATATACCGTGGCCGCGTGTATCGCTTCGGGGCTTGTAAGATTCAGATTACCGTTGGCATCAAAAAAGTCTCCGCCCTCAGAGTAAAGCAGTTGGGTAAACAGTGTAGCGGCGGCTCCGCCTTGCCTTGCGGGAAGTGCTATACCGGAGCCCTGCTCATAAAAATGCCGGGCCACGGCGATTAACTCGTCTGAATTGGTGGGAGCCCGCAAGCCTTCTGCCTCGAACACTTCACTGTCGTAAACCAAAATCATGGTTTGGATAAAGGTGGGCAGACCAAATATCTGTCCGTCAAACGTAATGGCATCCATCAGACCGGATACATAAATGGAAGTGTCCAGCCCGGATGAGGCGATAAATTCATTGATTGGCATAATAAATCCGGCTTCTACATAGTCGTTCATCCATTGGCTGTTGACCCAAACGACATCGTAGTTGCCTGTGCCGGGTGCGGCGTGGAAGGAAGTCATTTGCCTCGTCCGCAGGTTGCCGAAGTCAACGTCACTGATGGTGACATTCGCGCCGGCAAAATCCGCCACAACCTGTTTTTGCAAGTCAGCCTGGGGGCCGGCCCACACCGAAACCAACACCTCGGGAATATCACCTTCGGCATCTCCTCTGTTTCCGCACGCCATAAGCGACAACACGATTGCACACAATACGACCGCAAGTAGCGTTTGTTTGAATTTCATAGTACCATCTCCTTATATTTATTCTTTGCATTTATTGGGGGAGGGGTTATCGTGAAAGGATGACGTTGTTTGCCCCCAGCTCATGCAAGCGGTTAAGCCAAAAATCTTTTTGTTTATTCTCCACCCCGGAAAACTGCTTTGGGGTCATGCCCAATCCTGCCCTTTTGCTTTCACCCAGGTTATGATAGGGCATGATTTCCGCGTGTAATATCCGGGGGTATTGCTTGAGTAACCCGGCAATCCCTTTCATGTGCGCGTCATCGTCGTTCACACCGGGAATCAGCGGTAGCCGTAAAATAATATTTGCTCCAAGACCGTACAGCAGGGATAAATTTTGTAATATCAGCCGATTATCAACACCTGTCAGCTCCATATGCCTCTGGGGATTGGTAGCCTTGTAATCGAACAGATACAAATTAATTTTTCCAGCCAACTGTCTAAAGTGCGCGGACGGAGCATGTCCACTGGTATCTATCGCAGTGTGAATGCCGGGGATTAACGCGAGGAACGCCAAAATAAATTCGCTCCACTGCATTGGCTCCCCGCCGGAAAATGTTATCCCGCCCTCTTTTCCATAGGTGGAAAAATCACTGCGTATCTTGTGTAAAAGTTGCGCTGGGGAGTAATCACCTCCAATCATGGCTAGTGCGTCATAGCAACACACCCCTATACACTTCCTGCAACCGGTACACGCTTCATGGCTGAACATATGCCCATTGGAAACGCTTGAATCGTGGGCTCTTGCGGGGCATACGCTGGCACATTTCATGCAAGCGGTGCATAGGTTTTGATGGAACATCATCTGAGGTTTTTTGCTCAGAGATTCTGGATTGTGGCACCACAGGCACCGCAGTGGGCAACCCTTGAAAAAAACGGTGGTGCGAATACCGGGCCCATCGTGGAGCGAAAAGCTCTGAATATCGAAAATAGTAGCGGTTTTAGTAGGAGACACGGTCGTATATTTCCTGTTGCACGTCCTTTTTTAAATCTACAAACCGGGCACTCAGCCCCCCAATGCGCACGATTAAGTCCTTGTATTTTTCCGGGTGGGCCATGGCGGCCTGTAAATCTTCCCGGCCCACCACGGTAATCATGGCATGGGCACCCCCCCGGTCAAAATAGCTGTCCAGCAACAGCCTGGTTTTTCCTTCGCGGTTTTCCCAGGTTTCTCGCGTAAAGCGTAGGTTTTGCACCATGCCGGCGTGATTGTTGTGCGGCAGTTTTAGCATTGAGTTGAGCATGGACGGAAGCCCGTTTTTATCGCTTCCAGGAGCGGGGCCGTTGGCGTTTGCCATGGGTGTCCCTGCCTTGCGCCCGTCGGGCGTTGCGCCCACCCAGCGGCCCAGCGTGGTGTTTTGGGCATTGTTGATATTCACGGCCAGATAGCTTTTGAGGCCAACTGTAGGGGCTTGCGCCTTTACGGTTTCGCATAAGAAGTTATGCAAATCCAGCATAATGCTGTCTACATAGGCAATGTCATTTCCGTACTTGGGGGCGTCAAGCAACATACGGCGCACGCTTTCGTGACCGACGAAGTTGTCGTTTAATGCCTGCACAAGCTCTTCCGCCGTTATTTTCGCTTCATCGAATACCAATTTTTTTATAGCGGCCAGTGCGTTTGCCGCATTCACGTTCCCATACATTTCCAAAGTGCCCGCAAGATAGGCACAGCCGCCATTCAAGAGTCCCTTTCCCTTTTCAACACAGCCGTCATACAGCATAGTTACCATCATAAAGGGATGGATGGAACCAATGACGTCGTAAAGATACACCTCGTACTTTGCCAAAGCCTCGATAAAGTGGGTAAGCAATGCTTTGTAGTTTTCTTCGAATTGCGAATAACTGCCGCACGCCGCAAGTGGCGTTGTCGGGATGGAGAGGTAATTACCCGCAATAGGGTCATAGCCGCCCCGCAAGGCCAGCTCCAGTATTTTTAGGGTGCCCAGGGAGCCATTGGGGGAGCCGAAGCTGTAGTGGTCAAATTCAATTTCGCCACAGCCAAGGGGCATGTACGTTTCGGCGCGTGGGCGGTCTACATCAAATGCCTCCATGAGGGAAGGCACCAGCACGTCGTCGTTGTAAAGGAGGGGGTAGGTTCGTCCCTCGCCTATGCAAACCATGGCCGCTTCCCAAATATCTTTTGGTGTTTGTGCGTTAAAGCGCAGTGTAAGCTGGGGCAATATCTCTCGCACCGTCCGGCAAGCCTCACAGGCAACAAGGCAGAAGCGGTCGGCATTCTCGGGGTTGCGGCGGCCATATCCGCCTATAATCACCCTTCCGTCCGTTTCACAGTCCAGGTGGTCAATCAAGCGGAAATAACACTGGGTCATCCGCAGGGCTTCGGCTTCCGAAATAAGCCCGGTGTCGATATCATGGGCGTATAAATCCCCTATATATTCATCCATCCGGCCAAACTCAATAAGCGGGCACATCATCGAATAGAGCCAGCACAGCTGTAACCCCTCCAGCATATTTGCCGGGGCATTGTCAATAATCATGCCCAATGCCACAGCAAGCTTTTGCAATTCCTTCTTCCGCAAAGGCTCTGTGGTCTGCTCAGCTTTTTCAAACGCTTCCTTTTTATAGTGCCGACAGATATCGCGCAGAACATCCAGCGCGCCCAGCATACATTCATAAATGACCGGGTCGTTTCCTGTTTTACTGCACCGCTCAAGATTTTCCCTCACCTCTGCGGCCAGGCCCGGAATGCCGATTTGAACCAACTTGTCAAAATCAATAAAGGAACCGGCCATGCGGATAATCGGTGATGCGGCGCAGGGCTGTGTTTTCCATTGTTCGTGGGGTATGATGGCGCGGATGTCATCCGGGGTGCCCGAGAGCGCGATATGATACGTATTGCGCGCCTTCCAGAAGGTGAGGAGGTCGTGCAAATCTTCCCGGTATTTGGCATTGCCTTCCTGAAATTCCAGTGCGGCAGTTACCCGGGGTTCATCTATATAATATCCGGTGCCCCCGGTTTGCCCCTGTATGCCATACCCTACAAGACCGAACTGGATACGCCCCGCCAGCACATCATCGTCCTCAATGGGCATCATGATTGCCGGATATTGCGCACGCAAACAAGCCAGCTCGATTTGAGCCGGATGCCGAAATTCCTTGACCGCTTTCCGGTAAGCCGCGGTAAAATCAATTTCAAACTGTAGATTTTTTCTCGGATTTGCTACCTTCCAGTTATTCATTTTGGCTCCATTCAGGTACGTGATGTTGTAGTCAGTATCTGTAAAAAACAAATTGTTATTCTTCCTGGAGCATACAAAAATTCGCGGCGCTCTTCTTGTCTTGAAATGATTTATTCTTTGCTGTATATTGATATATAGACATAGGAGGTGAGCATGGAGATATTGCGGTTAAAGATTTCAAGCTTCCAACGCTATCCCAACCGGGAGTATGCCTCCTTTATCAATGACCCTGTGCAACTGGCCGTATGCCACTGTCATGACTACTATGAAATTTTCATTGTCCGCAAAGGCGGCGCATTACATAAGATAAATGGGGCCCAAATGAAAATCGCAACAGGCGATTTATTTTTTATGCGGCCGGATGATATCCACTACTATGATGCACTGACCCATGATTTTGAAATCATAAATATATTGGTGCCCACGGACACCATGGATGCATTGTTCCATTTTCTGGATATCGGATTTGAAAAAGAGCGGTTCCTGTATCCTACCTTGCCGCCGAATGTCCGTCTGGATAAGCTGGAACTAACCGCACTCCTTGGCGAGCTGGAACAGCTTGTGTTTTTTAAGAGCATCATGCGGGAAAAATCAATTACTGCCTTTAGGGTTGTGCTGTTTAATACAATCACGCGATATTTCCCGTTATTGCCCGCGAAAAGAGCTTCTTCCGCACCCGAGTGGCTCCGCTGGCTACACCTGGAGATGATGAAGAAGGAAAATTTTACAAAGGGACTGCCGGCCATGTACCAGCTTGCCGGAAAAAGCAAGGAGCATATTTCACGCATATGCCGTAAGTATCTAAACAAAACACCCACACAAGTAATCAACGAAATCCGGCTGGAATACGCCGCGCAAAAATTAATAACCGAAAGCATACCGGTAATTCAGCTGTGCGACGACGTGGGCTTTGAGTCACTCAGCCATTTCTATCATCTGTTCAAGATGAGTTTTGGGCTTTCACCCTCCGAGTTTAGAAAAAACGCAAAACAACTCGGGTTAAACGACCGTCTCATGCAATATCAACACAGAGCAACATCAAAAATAGAGCAGGGTATCCCACTCCGCAGTGTGTTGTCTGAATGACACAGAAAAAGTGTATGTTTGTGAAAGGTTGCGGAAGTTTATGAAAACAAGAAAGTCTTTTGCAGTGTTAATAATTTCAACAGTTTTAATGGTATGTATTTTGTTTCCCATTTCCGTTTTTGCCACACATGGGTTCAACGCTACCATTATTCCATTTTATGTAAACGGTCAACGCTTTGATGTTTACGGTTATCGCGGGGACTCTGCAGTAAGGCTTCCTGCCGTGCGACTTGCTGATATTGCATATATGTTGAATGGAACAGCGGCACAGTTTGATATTGTCGCGCCGCCCGAAAACAGCGGCTGGAATTTTTGGGTTAAGCGCGGCACAGCATACACACCAACGGGAGCAGAAATGCAAACGATACCCATACGAAATGCACTATTTGGCTCTTATGGATTTCTGCCGCGGGATTCTACCGGCTTCAGCAAAAACCCACACCAAAATATTACAGTTGGCTTTGACGGAGAGTATTACCCTGCCTTTTCAGTCAGCTTCCTTTCTGTTCGGGATATAGACGATATTTATTTCTCGGTCTATGAGCTATCCTATTGGCTTGGCTTTCATGTAGGCGTGGGCTTTGACGGATGGGATATATGGGATGAAGCACTTGTCATTTCCACCGCTCCCCATAACAAGCCAGCCCCAAGCCGTCACATCAGCCGCAACACCTTTCCAACAGGGTCACGGCAGATAGTAGACTATGCGTATTCTTTACGCGTCCGCACAGGCCCAGGTAATGACTATGATGTTTTAACATTTGTACACCGTGGCGATGTGTTCGAAATCTTGGATTACAGCGGAAGATTTGTACAGATTTACACCCCAGGAGGGCAAGGCTGGATTTTTGCAGGTTTTCTTTCGCGGAAACCTATTGCCCTGCAATAAAACATCACCAAATTGCTTTTTATAAGTGAAAGGTCTTTCACACTATAATATGGCAGGGGGTGAAACAATGGATGGGGAGCTACATGGCGAACTTATACGGCTCGTTCGGCGCAAATTTGCAGGTTATCCTAACGTAGCTTCATTGGCGGATGACATTGTAAACGAGGCGTATATCCGGCTTCGGTCAAGCAAGAAATATGAAGCTGAAAAAGAAAATTTTGGCTACCTATCCTTGGCGTGCATACGGCTTGCGTATCGAAAATTTATGGCACAGGCTACAGACTTTGGGCGCGTATATTTGGATGTGGAGGGAACGTCATTGCTGGACGAAACAGACGTTGCCGACGAAATTATACGAGCGGAGAATGCAAGTGCCGTGTTGGAGTCGTTGAAGGCATTGCGCGAAATAGAGCGGGTGGTCATAACACAACGATATTATGGCGATTTATCCTTTGTTGAAATCGCAAATGCCAATGGCTTGAAGCTTAACACCGTGCTATCGCACCATAGAAGAGCGTTGGGTAAATTGCGCCCACAGCTTACAAAATTATTATCATATGGAAGGGAAGAAAATTATGAATAAGACATTGTGGAAATTGCAAAGTGTGGGGGAGCGGTTGTGGTTGCTGGCAAATATGCTGGCACAGCAAGCACCGGCTTTGGGCAGTGACGGACGCATCACCGTTGTTTTGGCGGAGGAGACGCGCAGCATGGCGAATAAAATTCATAAAATGGTGGAAGGCGCATTGTTCGAGGAGCAGGATATTGACTATGAAAAAGTCAAAAATATTGCGTTCAATGTAAACAATTTGGCTTTGAATTGTGCCATTGAATCCAATCGGCTTGATTGGCAAGGAAAGGCAACGGCCGTTTGCGCCGACGACATACGTAACCTAGCACATGAAGTCGCACTGTTGTTTGAAAAAAATGCCGGTGTTGCCTACAGCACACCTGCCCTCATTCCAAAAAATCGCATTACATCCTTTGACCGAGGGCAGGGCTTTATTTGCTTGGATATTGGCGGAGTTTATGTAACGGAGCTTCTGGTTAATATCAAGGAGGTCTGTGTAGGTATTAGCCCCACAGCAACCCATATTAATCTGCGCGGCATGGAAATTCCTTTCATTGATGGACGTAAATTGCTTGGAAAGACACAGGATATATCCACGTATGTCGTGTTGAACACGCCGTGGGCGGAACAAAACAAGACATACGCGGTTGCCGCAAATGTAATACATCTTTTCTATAGCCCTATCGGCATACCGGTAGATGTAGCGGCAGATGTACCCTTAGCTGAATACGTTCGTGAGTGCTGGGAAAGTGAAGGTGATGTCCCCTTCCTCTTTATGGATTGGCCGAATATGGCTTGCAAATAGCTGGCCGCTCCTCCCTATTGCACTGCCCGTAGCAATTGCAGTAGACGCTCCAGCTCGCTGGGGGAATAGTATTCGATTTCAATGCGCCCTTTTTTCTTGCCGGGGCGGATGCTTACCTTCGCGCCGAGGGCGTGTTTGAGGTCGATTTCTGCGGTGCGGTAGGCTTGGAGGACGGCCTCGGGTAGGGCCGCTCCTTGCTCGAAGGGGTCGCGCAGGGTGGCGGCTACGGCGTTTTCCGTAGCGCGCACGCTCAAGCCTTCGTCTACGACGCGTTCTGCCAGGTTGGCTTGTAGCTTGGGGTCTTCCACGGCGAGTAGGGCTTTGGCATGGCTGGCGGTCAGCTCCCCGGTGACGGCGAAGGCTTGGGCGGCGGGGGAAAGCTTTAACAATTGCAACGCGCCAGTGATGGCGTGTTTGCTTTTGCCCACCTGCCGGGCGATGTCCTCGGGGCTGAAGAAAAATTCCTCCGTCAGGCGTTGGTAGCACTGGGCTTCCTCGATGGGGGTCAGGTCTTTTCGCTGTATGTTTTCGATGAGGGCGACTTGGAGCTCGTCCATGGCGGTGTATTCCTTGATAACCACGGGAACTTCCGTGAGCTGGGCCATGCGGGCGGCGCGGTAGCGTCTTTCTCCGGCTATAATCGTATAATACGCGCCGGATTTCTTTACCAGCAAAGGCTGGATGATGCCGTACGCCTTCATGGACGCGGCCAGTTCCTCCAGGGCAGTCTCGTCAAAATATTGGCGGGGCTGTTTTACATTGGGTTCAAGCAAGCGAATGTCAACCATGGAAACACCCGCCGGGGTGGCTTCGGCGGGAGTGCTTTCGCGGTTATCCAGCAGGGCGTGGAGCCCCCGGCCCAGTCCTTTTTTAGCCATTTCTAGTCCCCTCTCTCCATTACCTCTTGGGCAAGTTGTATGTACGCTTCCGCACCCTTCGAGCCGGGGTCATACAGCGTGATGGGAAGCCCGTGGCTTGGGGCTTCGCTCAGGCGGATGTTGCGGGGGATTATCGTAGCATAAATATGTGTCGAAAGATGTTTCTTCACCTCTTCCACCACCTGCACGCTCAAATTGGTGCGGGCGTCGAACATGGTGAAAACCGCGCCCTCCACGGCCAGGCGCGGGTTGAGCCTGCGTTGCACCAGCCCGATGGTGTGCATCAGCTGGGTCAGGCCCTCCAGGGCGTAGTATTCGCACTGGATGGGGACCAGAACCGTGTCGGCGGCGCACAGGGCGTTGAGGGTCAGCATGTTGAGGGAGGGGGGGCAGTCGATGAGAATATAATCGTAGAGATAGCGCGTGTGACTAAAAATACCCCGAAGCAGAAATTCCCGCTGGGGTGCGTCCACGAGTTCTATTTCCGCGCCGCTGAGGTGAATGTTGGCGGGAAGAAGGGTTAAATTGTCTACACAGGTGGGGTGCTTTACCTGCTCGATGTTGGCGTCGCCAAGCAAAAGATTATATATCGTATGGTCAAGCTGGGTCTTTTCGATGCCAAACCCGCTGGTGGTATTGCCCTGCGGGTCCATATCCGCTACCAGTACGCGCTTGCCCGCCTGTGCCAAGCAAGTGGATAGGTTTACATTGGTTGTTGTCTTGCCCACGCCGCCCTTTTGGTTGGCAATGGCGATAATTCGGCCCATGCATATATCCCCTTTCGGAGGCATTATACAATGCCTTGTATGATTTGTAAAAAAGCGTGCAGAATAAGCGTGCCCATTATTATCTATATCATGGAGGAATGCCCGGATGAAAAAAATAATATCGGCTGTCTTCATATTAATGCTCCTGTCCCCTGTGTTGCCCCTGCGCGCCGAAGCCCCCAGCGTCAACGCCCACGGCGCAATCCTTATGGACGCGGAAACCGGGCGGGTGCTGTGGGGGAAGGAAGAATTTGCCCCCCTGCCCATGGCCTCCACCACGAAAATTATGACGGCCATCCTCGCGCTGGAGAGTGGCCGCATGGACGAAACCGTCACCGTATCACAAAAAGCCGCCGCCGCGCCCAAGGTGAAAATGAATCTCTCCCCCGGAGAAAAGGTGCGCCTGGGGGACTTGATGCTCGCGCTGATGCTGGAATCGTCAAATGACGCCGCCGTTGCCATCGCCGAGCATCTTGGGGGGAGCGTTGCCGAATTTTGTGCGGCTATGAACGAAAAAGCACGAAATATAGGAGCAAAGGATACCATTTTTGAGACCGCAAGCGGCCTGGACGCGGGCAATCACCACTCCACACCCTACGATTTAGCGGTTATAACCCGGTATGCTTTCGACGTCCCTGGATTTTTTGCGCTTACAAACACAAAAAACGCGCAATTTTCCAGCAACAAAAGAAGTTATTCCTTCAATAACCGTAACCGCCTCCTTCACGAATACCCCGGAGCCAATGGCGTAAAGACCGGGTTCACGAATAAGGCGGGCCATTGCTTCGTGGGGGCGGCCAAGCGGAAGGTGGAGGGCGAGGACATGCAGCTTATTTCCGTTGTACTTGCCAGCGGCTGGGGCAACAAGGGCCGTCACCAGAAATACGCGGATGCCAAGGAAATCCTCAATTATGGTTTTAGCAATTATAAATATGAGACGATTCTCACAGCACACAACACCGCCGGCACCATGCCCGTGACCCGCTCCCGCGAGGAATCCGTTGAATATGTCTACGGCGAGGGCATCCGTCTGCCTGTAACCCAGCAGGAAAAGGATAAAATCACCGTGGAAATTTTTGTTCCCGAAAATATGAAGGCACCCATCGGCGTGGGCGACACCATGGGCAGTGCGAGGGTGTATATCGGGGAAAATTTCTACGCGGAAGTCCCCTTGCTGGCCACAGAAGACGCTACCCGGCACGACCTGAAGACTTCATTGGAAAAGGTGCTCCACGCCTTCGCGAAGCAATTGAGCAACCATCCGGTGGAAATTATCCTCCCTGAATTTTAATCCAAATCAAAGCGGTAAGCCCCGCCGCAAGGATGCCGTGCAGAAGCTTTCCTATTATATAGGGTGCGGGCCGCACCCCCGTCCCCGCGGTAAAATGCAATGCCTGGGCGTGAACACTCAACCCGCCAAAGCCGATAATCCCCGCCGCCAAGGCCAGGGAAAGCGTGCTTACCCCTTCGCCGCTGACCGCCCGCACCCCGCCGGAAATTTCAAACAATCCCCCCAGCACCCCGCCGCCCAGCGCGCCTTCCAGGCCGGTTATGATTTGCAGGATGCGAACAACCACGTTGAAAAAAATAATCAACCCGCCCACCAGCAACATAGCTTCCATGGCGTTGCGGACGGATTCCCCCAGCACCTTACTGAATTTTTGCGGATTTCTCCATTGCCTTTGCCGGGATGCCGCTATGGGCTGGCGCGGCGCATTTCCTTTCCCCCGCTGTAAAAGGCCGAGGATAACCGCGCCCAGTATGTGCCCAATCAACAAGGTATAGCCCGCGCGCGCACATCCAAACATGCCCATGCCCACCGCCCCCACGATAAAAAGCGGTCCGGCATTGTTGCAAAACCCCATCAGTTTTTGCGCGTCGCCGGCTTTGATATCCCCGGCGCGGTACATATCGCCAATGGTCTTCGCGCCCATGGGATAGCCCGAAGCAATCCCCGTTACGAAGGCCACGCCCCCCGCGCCTCCCACGCCGAATACTTTCATCGCCACGGGGGAAAGCAGTTCCCCGATAAAACGCAAAAAGCCCAGCCCCATCAGGATATTCATCCCCACCACGAAGGGCAACAATGAAGGAAGCACCGTGTGAAACCACAGCAAAAGCCCCTCCCGCGCCGCGCTTAGCACTTCCCGTGGGAACGCAAGAAGGGAAATGTTGAACAAGCCTATTAAAACAGGTATAATTAACCATCTTACAAAGGATTTCATTTTTTCTCCACGCTATTCGGTAATTTTTGAGGGAGGGGAATCGCCGTGGCGAAAGCACCCAATCGTAAAAAGGTTTCCGTTTCTGTATATATTGTCGCGGTTTTAATCATTATTTTTACCCTTGGCTATATGTTCAATATGGCGAGAAACCACATGGCTCCCGCCATCCCAACGGAAGTGGTGCGCATGGGCACCGTGGACACACCGCAAACCATCACCGCCATCATCATCCGGGACGAGCGCGTGTACTATGCCCCCCGGGATGGGCAGTTGGTCTTTGCCGTGGGGGAGTTTGAGCGGGTGCGGGCGGGGACACGCATCGCCAGTATTCAGGATTCCGTGGAGGTGGCGGGCATCAACGCGGATATGCTGGCCCTGGACCAACGGGCCTTGCAGGTGGGCACCATGCGTATCGACCAAGCCGACCCCAATATCGCCCGCATTAATAATCATATTCGCGGGCAGGTGGACAACCGCGCCCATGCTTTTACCGCCCTCAATTTTTCCGACTTATTTGTCCTGCGGGACAATCTGAACCAATCCATCCACAACCGGAACCAGCTGATAATCAGCGGGAGCCTTCACGCCGGGGGGGATTATGCCCGCCAGCAAGCGGAGCTCCTTGCGCGGCTGGGTGTACACTCCACGGATATGTATGCGCGTTCCGGCGGTATTATGACCGCCGTTTTGGACGGGCTAGAGAATACCTTCACTTTGGCGGGTATGCCGGCCCTTACCCGGGAGCAGTTAAATTTCACCCCCGACCCGTTTCCCCTTTTTCCCGCCCGGGAACTGTACGCCAACGACCCCGCCTTTAAAATTGTGGGCAATACCTGGTACATCGCCGCCTACATACCCAATGAAATGATTCACGGCTTTACGGTGGGGCAGATGCGTAATATATATGTAGAAAGTCCCACCATGGGCGGGTTTACCCCTATGCAAATGCGTGTCCATCAAATTATCACGGGGACGCGGGACAGCCGCGTGGTGTTCCGCAATACGCGCTATGTCATTGACTTCATCCACCAGCGCAATGTAAATATCCGTCTTACCCAATCCGTGGAGGCGGGCCTGAGAATCCCCAACACGGCTATTACCTTGCGCAATTTCTACGTAATTCCCCTCACTTTCCTGCATGGATTGATTGACCATTCCGTACTGCGCTATACGGGGGAGGGGAGTATGAGCATTCCCGTAATCGTAACGGAATGGGCGGGAACCCATGTGCATATTTCTGCGGATACTGCGGGGCTGAATAGGAACGATGTGCTGTTGGATGGGCTTGGCGGGCGGTATACCTTGTCCGAAGTGCATACCGTGCAGGGCATCTATTGGGCGCACCATGGCTATGCCCGTTTTCGCCGGATTTACACCGACAGCCTAACCACCGAGCGTGGCGGTACCACCCTTTTGTGCCCGGTACGCAACCGCGCAAGCATCCGTGAGTTTGAAAGCATCGTGGTGGACGCCAACATGGTAACGGAGGGCCAGCTCATATGGTGATCAATGTAGAAAAAGTGCGAGAAAACATAGCCACCGCCGCCCATAAGAGTGGGCGCGAAGCCTCAGACATCACCCTAATTGGCGTTACAAAAACCGTCGGGGTACAGCGGATTCGCGAGTTGATTCAAGCGGGTGTGACCCATCTTGGAGAGAATCGGGTACAAGAATTTCTGCCGAAATATGTTGAACTTTCAACACAAAACCCAACGTGGCATTTCATCGGGCACCTGCAACGGAACAAAGTCAAACAAGTGGTCGATAAAGTTTCGCTCATACATTCGATTGATAACATGGATTTGATACTGGAAGTGAACAAACGAGCTGAAATAATAAAAAAACGCGTTGACGTTCTTTTAGAGATAAATATTGCCAACGAACCCAGCAAATACGGCATTCTTCCCGAAAATGCGAAAGAAATGGCTAAACGCATGTTCGAGCTGACTTACGTGAATTTTCGAGGCATTATGTGTGTCGCGCCTTTTGTAGAAAATGGGGAGAAAAACCGTTCGTTGTTCAAGAAAATGCGAAAAATAAGTGTTGACATTGCTGAATTTATCCCTTACACTGCACGTCCACCAGAGATTTCTATGGGCATGAGCGGCGACTACTGCGTGGCTATAGAAGAAGGGGCCACCATGGTACGAATTGGCACGGCTCTGGTAGGGGACAGGCACTAAACAATTTGTACGCGGGAGGTACGTATGAGAGAATTTTGGATGAGTACAAAAAATTGGTTGCGTGAGAAAATGTTGAGCCCGGGGTTTGACAATTACGACCCGGAAAACCCGGAGGGTGCCTACGAGTACGAAGAAGAGCCGATGGTCGAAAGGGCGGAAACGTGGCAAACCCACGCCCAAGCCGCCATCGCGCCCAAGCCCGCAAAGAAAAATAGATTCTCTGATAAATATGTGGAGTTGTATGGAAGCAAATCTCCTTCGGATAAGGCCGGTATGCATGTAACCCTCACCAGCCCCAAGGACGTAAGCAACTCGAATATTGTCACGGATAATATAAAAGATGGCAAAATTTGCGCCGTCAACCTGACCGGGGTAGACCGCGAACAGGCCCAGCGCATTGTGGATGTTATCGCTGGCGCGGTATATGCGCTGGATGGCTCCATTCAGCGCGTATCAAAGGATGTGTTCATCGTCGCACCCGAAGGCGTCCCCATTACCGGGGAAATGAAGGAAGAGCTTACCCGCGGCTTCCCTTGGGCGGCTTCTAGGTAATAACGGGTGATTCATCCTTTAATCAGGGCGGTTGACTGGTTTTTTAACCTCGTATATATAGTCTTGCTTGTGCGGATTCTTTTGTCGTGGTTTCCCAATGCGCGGGGCAAGTGGACGATGTATGTCTATCGGCTCACCGAGCCGGTGCTCGCCCCCATACGCAAAATTATACAGCGGTCGCCCTTGGGCGGCCCCGGTATGATAATTGACTTCTCTGCCATATTTGCGTTGTTGCTTATATTTTTATTGCGTGATTTTACTATGAATATGTTGGGACGCTTGTTGCTGGTGGCATAGCCATTATTGTTAAAGAAACCCCGCCGAGCGTAGCTCCCAGTCGAAATGATGCCGCCATAACAGTTGGGCGGCATTATTTATTTCCTGAATGATGGCCGGGGTGGCGGTGAACAGGAAGGCTTGGGCGGCGTCCTTATCGAATATGTGGCGCAACGCGGCTAGGCTGGGATGGGAAATGGGGATTTTGGTTGTGGGGTGGCTGTTGCAGGTCAGCCCCTCGGCGCAGAGGAAAAGGGCCTCCCGGCCGCAGACGCAACATTTCTCCAGCCCCGGCGCGACCCCGTACCACGCGAAAAACCGCAACATGAAGACCGCCAGGGTCTGCAAGGGGGGTAGGGTGGGGGTTTTATGTAGGTGGTTCAACGCCTTTAAGGTCAGTTGTAGCAGTTCGTCGCAGTTTTCGCTCTCCAGTATGGTTTTTTCGCAGATTTCCGTTATTACGTGGGCACAGCACAGGGCGTCGTAATCCGTGCGCAAATTATAGAAATTCTCGATGACCGAAGCCTGAGCCAGGGAGTGGAAGCCGCGCCCCTCGGCAATCACCAGGTCGGAATAGGTGAACAATTGCGCCGCCGCGATGAACTTGCTCTTGGGCTTGCGCGCCCCCCTGGCATAAACGGAGAGCCTGCCCACGCCCTTGCACAATAGCAAAAGACGCTTGTCAGACTCTCCGGCTTCGTATTCGCGCAGAACCAGTGCGCGGGTTTTAAAGGTCTTCATGGCGCGTGCTGGCTGTGGCGTTCATCCCACGCGGGATGAGGTCATCCTTCTTGGCTTGTTGGCGGTAGGCGATGTAGGACATGGGGTTGCCAGATGCGATGAAATTTTGCCAGTGCTTTTCACTGTTGGTCATATCAAATCCCCCGAAGTAAAAATTTCTCTTACGCTTACTCCATTCATTTTCCCCTTGCCGTGTTTTCCTATGTTATTAAATATCTGGTAAAAAGCCAAAATTCCTGAGTAGGAAGTCATTGTCGCGCCAATTCTTTTTTACCTTTACCCACAGCTCCAGGAAAACGTGCGCGCCCAGCAGTGCCTCCATATCGCGGCGGGCGGCCTGGCCGATGCGCTTGAGCATGGCCCCCTGCTTGCCGATGATGATGGCCTTGTGGCTGTCGCGCTCGCAGAAAATAGTGGCCCCGATGGAAATGGTACGCCCTTCCTTGAACTGGGTTATCTCCACGGCAACCCCGTGGGGGATTTCCTCCTGCAAGAAAGTCAGGGCCTTTTCCCGGATGATTTCGGCGGTAATCTGCCGTTCGGGCTGGTCGGTGATTTGGTCCTCGGGGAAGTAGCGCGGCCCGGCGGGGAGCACCCCGCGCAAAGCCGTGAGTAGCGCGGGGGTATTGTCCCCGGTCAGCGCGGAAATGGGAATGATTTCCTTGAAGGTATAGGCTTGGCTGTAGCGGTCAATCATCGTCAGCAATTCGGGCTTGGCCACCTTGTCCGTCTTGTTAATCGCCAGAAAAACGGGGGTTTTCACCTTGGCCAGCTTGTCCAATATGGCTTGGTCGCCCTCGTGGATTTTTCCCGTTTTGGATTTGGGCTCCACCATGAGCACCACGGCGTCTACCTCGCTAAGGGTGTTGAGGGCAGAGCGCACCATGAAGCTACCCAGCTTGGTCTTGGGGGTGTGCAGGCCCGGCGTGTCGATGAAGATAATCTGATAATCCGCGCCGGTGAGAATGCTTCGGATTTTGTTGCGGGTGGTCTGGGGCTTGCTGGTGACGATGGAGATTTTCTCGCCGATAAAATGGTTCATTAGCGTGGACTTGCCCACATTGGGCCGCCCTATGATGGTGACGAAGCCGGAATGGAATGCGTTCATGTGTCAATCCTTACGGTTGCTGTATTTTGCAAGACATTTATCCAGGTGGGCCCCGGCAACAGCACCAAGGGCGTGCCGTCCGGGTTGTACCAGCGCAGGGGTGCTGTGTGGCTTTGTGTGGCCCAGCGCACGGGGCGGTAGGTGCCGCCATTAAAGAGGTAGCCGTCCCCCTCGCCCACGGTGGCGACGGTGCGCCGCCCGGCCCGGTCGTTGGCGATGACGCGTACCTGGGTCATTTTCACTAATATATTGCGCACGAAAACGGGCTGGGCGGTGTATTCGTCCATGGTGGGGCCGTGGCGGTACGCCACGGCGTAGTGCCCCGTTTCCGGGTCAAAAATAAAGGTTCTCGCATAATGGGTGGAAAAGGGTACGGTAAAGCGCAGTGCCTCCCCGGCGTAGCCCTCCTGTATGTCCTCGCAGAAGGTGAAGCCCCCGGCGTCCTGGGTATAATGGCGGATGCTTTGGCTTTCCAGGATGTTTGCGATATGGCCGCCGCCGGTGTAGGAGCTGTGCTCTAAGGCGCGCCGCCCGGAGTTGCGCGCCCATTCCGGGTAGTTCCTGTCACGCCAGAAGCCACGGGTCTCCCACCGGCCGCCGTCAATGCGCGCCCCGTTCAGGAAGGGCCAGCGCAGATGGCTGTTGGGGCTTTCGCCGTGGTGGATAAAAACACCGTCGTGGTTCAGGGCGAAATCCACCAAGTAATCCCGCGCCGAGCGCACCGGGCCGATTTTCTCCGGCCATTCCGACTGGAAAACCGCCACAAGGCGGGTGACGTCCCCCTCCACCAGCACCTCGTAAATGATATCCGCAGACGCGATGCCGCTTTGGGGCAGGGCACCATGCAGATTATTTATCACCACCGCAATGGGGCGGCGGTTGGCATATGCCTCCGCGATGAGCAAGCCCGTGAGCTGACTCCGGGGCAGAAGGCAGATTTCCTCATAGTCCTCTTCCTCGTAGTCCTCGTGGGGGGCCACCGTGGGAGGGGGCGTGACCCAGGGGTTGGGCGTGGGGGAGGGGGTGGGCTCGATGAATGCTCCCACGTAATGAGGCTCATTTCCCACGCACCCCGCAAGGAAAAGTAAAATCATAGCAAGAAAAATAATACCAAACCGCATCAAAGGAATCTCCTTATTACCGACAACGCTACCAAAGCCGCCACGATTATCGCCTGAAAGGACGCCAACAGCACCGCGCCCGCCGCCGCGTCCTTGGCGATTTTGGCCAGGGGGTGGGGCTGGTTCTTACATACTAAGTCTACTACGGCTTCCACTGCAGTATTCACCAATTCCATGGCCAGCACAAAAAAAATAGACAATACCACGGCCAGGAAGTGCCAGCTGTCTACCTGAAGTATGATGCAAGCCGCAACGGCCGCGATGGCGATGATAATTTGTATGCGGAAATTGCGCTCCCGGGTGGCGGTACGCCGTATCCCCGTGAAGGCGTGTCCGGCGGCCTTGAACCAGCTTTTGTTCTTCTTAGTATTCATCGTTCCACCTCAATTATACGCAGGATTTCGTCCTGGGCGGCGCGCATTTCGGCCTCCCCCTCGGGGGAAATATGGTCGTAGCCCAGCAGGTGCAATAAGCCGTGCACCGCCAGAAATGCCAGCTCCCGCTCATAGGTATGCCCGTATTCCCGCGCCTGGCGTTGGGCTATGTCCAGGCAAATCACGATATCCCCCACCGCGGGGCTCCCGGGGAAGCCGGGGAAGCTCAGCACATCGGTTTCGCTGTCCTTGCCCCGGTATTCCCGGTTGAGGGCACGGATTTCCTCCGGCGCGGCAAAGGACAGGCTCAGCTCACAATCCGCCATGGCCTTGGCGTACACGGCCCCTTCGCACAGGGCACGGGTCACAAGGGCGCGATGATGTTCCGGCAGGGCTGTTTCGTCCCAGTAAATCCTCACAGGTCTTCCTTTTTCACCATCCCCCGTATCAGCGGCGGGTCGCGGGGGTCCATCACCTCGGGCTCAATTTTCGGGTAGGCGATGCGCTCATGGTAGGAGCTTTTCATCACACGGGTAAAGGACGCCTCTATAATTTCCAAGTCCTTGATGCTTAATTGGCTTTCGGCAAGCTGGCCGTCGTTGAGCTTGTTGCGCACCAGGTTGCGTATGGTCATTTCAATCTCGTCTACAGATTTCAGCTTGGCCATCATGGAGCGGACGGCGGCCTCCACCGTGTCCGCCAGCATAACACAGGCAGATTCCCGGGTTTGGGGGATGGTGTAGGGATAGCGGTAATCCTCTTCGGTAACGGTGGGGTCGGCTTCCTTGGCCTTTACGTAGAAATACTGCATCAACGACGTGCCGTGGTGCTCCCGGATGATATCGCGCACGAATTGCGGCAGACGGTGCTGGGCCGCCAGGGTCAGGCCGTAGGTCACATGGCTGATAATCAGCCCCGCGCTGTTAATAGGCTCCAGATGCTCGTGGGGGTTTTCGCCATTAATATTCTCCGCGAAGAAGTGAGGGAATTTCAGCTTGCCCACGTCGTGGTAATAGCCCCCCACCCGTGCGGCGTGGGCGTTGGCTTCGATATCGTAGGCCGCAGATTCGGCCAGATTGGCCACCATCAAGGAGTGGTGGTAGGTGCCGGGGGCTTCTATGGTGAGCCGCCGCAAAAGCAAATTGGTGGGATTGGTCAAGTCCAGCAATTTAATGGGCGTCACCACACCGAACAACGCTTCCCAGAAGGGCAAGCTCCCCACGCAGATAATCACCGTAAGTAATCCGTTTATGGCCGCAAAACCTGCGGTTGTCAAATGAAATTGTAAATCGTTCATTACCAGATGCCGCTCCAGGGTAAAGGCAATGGAAATCGACAGCGCGAATTGTATGGCCGTTACCAGAAAGCCCACAAGAAAAATTTTGGAGCGTTGGGTGGTGTAGCGCGACAGCAGACAAATAATAATGCTGGAAATAGTATAAAAAAGCAGATAGGCCAAGGAGCCGTCAATAATAAAATACCCCACAAATACCAGCGACAAGGAAAGGATAATGGCACAGCGGCGGTCAATCAAAATGGAAACCAGCATGGGGAAGACCAGCATGGGCAGGAACTGATAGGGCTGTTCCCGCAGTACCCAGACCAAGGCAAGCACTAAAATGTACAGGATAAAGAGAAGTCCGGCTTCCTTTTGGTTGGAAAGGATGGCCGGGCGATAGAAAAATAAATACATGAGCGCGGTAAAGAACAAGGCGGCACTTAGCACGAATTTGCCAAGCAGAGGCCAAGTGGCGTCACGCAGGGTGTCGCGCCAATCGGTTTCGCCGCCGATATAGCCCAGATAATCCAGTACGCGGAAGGCGCGCAGGGTGACGATTTCCCCTACGTCAATGACCCGTTCACCGGCTAGGATGTAGGCGCGTTCGTAATTGTCCGCTTCCTCCTGCCGGCGACGTTCCGTGGCCTCCTGGTCTACAAAATGGTTGGGCTGTACATGGCGGGAAACGATTTCATAGGCGATGTCGTTGGTGATGCGGTCGGGGACATATTGGTCCAAATGCCAGCGTATCGCAAGCAATACACGTTCAGACTCCCCGGGCTGTTGCTCCCATTCGCGGATGGCTCCGGTTTGCACACTGCGGGCGGCCTCCCAGGTGATTTCCCATAGCCGCGTAATCTCATATTCGGGCATGTATAAAAGATGTAACTGCTGAACCTCGGTAAAAAACACGGGGAGTTCACCAAACAGCGCGAGGCTCTCCGGGACGGGCTCCACCCATTCCTGCTCGGGGGTGGGTTCGAAATCGGCCGGGCGTTCGGGCAGATGGGCTTCATCGCCGCCGGCCGCGATGATTTCATTGCGCAACCTATCCCATTCCTGTTGCTCGGTAATCCGTTGCTGGTTTAAATGGTGCAGGTCGATATTGTGCATGGCGCGGGCGGCGGCGATACGGTCCATTTCCTCGTGGTAGGCGGCGCGTATATCGCCAAACTCGGTGAAGACGGCTTCGATGTTGCGCACCACCGTCGTCCACACCATGGGGTCGATATAACGAATTTGATGAAGCGGGTTGGTGGCGCGGTCCAGGGCGTGTTCGTAAGCCTCCAGCCGGTTTTGCTCCGTGGTGACGAAATCCAGCACCTCACGCGGGGCGAAGAAGGGCCTGTCCGAGGGAAGGCCGATTTCCAGCGTGTAGGTAGCCTCCCCCGCACGGAAATAAGTACCCCCCGCTATGGCCACGCAGGTCAGCAAAAAGGCAAGGGCTACCATGGAAAAAATGATTAGACGTCTTTTCATTTATACCCACTCATTTTAAACGGCGTTTTTCCTTGTAGGCGGTTCGGGCTTGCAGTTTATCATAAGCACTGATAATTTTCTGCACCAAGGGGTGGCGTACCACGTCCCGGGCACTGAGGTGCATGATGCCGATGTCGGGAATGTTATCCAGTATTTTCACCCCTTGGGTCAGGCCGGATTGCTTGCCCTCGGGCAGGTCGATTTGGGTGATATCGCCGGTGATGACGGCCTTCGAATTATTCCCCAGGCGGGTAAGGAACATTTTCATCTGCTCGGGGGTGGTATTTTGTGCTTCGTCCAGCACGATGAAGGAGTTGTCCAAGGTGCGGCCCCGCATGTAGGCCAGGGGAGCCACCTCGATGAGGTGCCTTTCTAGGTTGCGCAGAAATGTCTCCGCGCCCATGATGTCGTGTAGTGCATCGTACAACGGGCGCAGGTAGGGGTCAACCTTTTGCTGTAGGTCGCCGGGGAGAAAGCCCAGCTTTTCCCCCGCTTCGATGGCGGGGCGGGTTAAAATTATCCGGTTTACCTGGCCTGTGCGGAAAGCGGTGATGGCCATAGCCATGGCGAGGTAGGTCTTGCCCGTGCCCGCCGGGCCCACGGCAAAGGTAATCGTATTCTGCCGTATGAGGTCGATATATTTTTTCTGGCCCACGGTCTTGGGCTTCACCGGCTTGCCGGAGATGCTCACGCACACGGTATCGTCACTGATTTTCTCGATTTCGTTGAACTCGCCGCCCTGGGGCAGGGGATGCTCGTCCTCTATCATGGCAATCAAATAATTCACCTTCTGCTCGGTGATTTGCTCGCCTTTTTTGGCGAAGGCCACGAGTTTTTTAATGACGGCTTCGGCTTTGTCCGCCCGGGAGGTGGGGTCCAGCCCCATAATGGATATGCTATCGTCCCGGTTGATGACCGTGACTTGGAAGGCGAGCTCGATTTTTTTCACGTTTTCGTCCAGCTTGCCAAAGACGTTGACGATGAGGGCATTGGGGATTTCTATGTTTCGTTTGGGGACATGGGGGGATTCCATTCGCTTACACCTTCTATCGGTATGATGCGGTCTATCCGCTCATTGGTAACGACCAGAGCCTGTACCCGCAACGCGTCGGGGGTTTCCTCGAAGATGACCCGCTTCTCGATGATGTCGATGCCGATGTCAAACTCGCGCAGTACGCGGGCCGTAAGCTGGCGGTCGGCTATTTCATAGGCTTGCGCCATGGTGCGTGTGCGTTGCTGTGGTATAAATTCGGAGTAGCGGGTGGTGAGCCATACAAAGGGCAGGGGATAATCGCCCTCGGCACCGGGCTGGTGTTGCGTGGTTATTCTATCATAATCCGTGAAGTGTACGCCACCTCTGGGGAAATACAGCTCACGGTTGCCCGCGAAAAGCAACTGGATGCCGTGACGATGGGTGGTGCGCCCGGTGAAAACGCGCTGGACGTAGTGCAAGGGCACGGTAAATTCGATGGGATAATAACGGCGTGCCCACACCTCGGCATAGGCATGGACGTAGATGATTTCCGCGTCTGCGGTATCGGCTCGGATTTGTAGCATACCGCTGACCAGCATTTCCCCCGTCTGCACAATGTCCCCCGCCCGGACCATGGGCGCGCCGGCCCCGGCGGTAATGTTGGTTATCAATCCGTCCCGGCTGGCAATCACATGGGTGGGGGTGGCGCGGTCGATGAGGTGCTGGGGCGGGATGGCCTCGGCAAGGAGCACCGTGGTGCGCGTACCCCGGGTATGTATATTGGCAAAGCCAATCTCCGCGAAATGGGCAAGCAATTCCCGCGTCAGGGTGTGCTTGTCAATGAAATGCTTGAAGCTTCCCACACCCAAGCCGTGCTCGGAAAGAAATTCCCGTATTTCGTCGTGCTCCAAGGTTTCCGTGCCGACGATATCCACCCGCCATATAAAGGAAGAAAGGGCATACATGGCCAGCACAAAAAAAAGCAACCCGCCCAGCAGTAGCTTGCGCTTGCGGTAGCGGTGAATGATAAAGGGCAGACCGCGCTTCTCCTTGATGCGGGTGCGGCACTTTGTCTTGTGGCTACAGCCGCGTAGCATCTTGAAGCCCTTGATGCTGACGTTCATTTCCACGCCCGCCTCGGTGCGGATGACATGCCACAAATAGATGCCCCGATAGGCCGCCATATTCAAAAACCGCTCAACGGAAAAACCCGTGACCGCCACCCGCACATAGCCCTTCAAAAATTGCCATAGCCGCAAAAACATAGACTGCTCCTACCAATACATGCCCGAGATATTCCCCGAGATAAATAAATTCTCTGCGGTAATCTGCTTCAAATGGAGGCGCGTGCCTTCGATTATCAACAGCCCTGCCGCCGTATGTACCCGGATTTTCGTTTCCGAAAATTCCAGCAGATTCTTATAATTCTCTATGTTCAGCTCGCCACGCCCCGTCGCCATGATTAACGGCATGTCCAAGGCGATTTCTTTGGGCAGGGAAAGCGCGTTCGTCAACTTTTCCTTGACGTGCATAATAACCCCACCTTTGGCAACACGATGTAGTGAAATATATGTTCGCGGGCTTGCGATTATGATTTTATGATATAATGCGGAAAATTTTATATGAACTTTGCGGAGGCCATCATGGAAATTAAAACATTCGAACTGTCTAACCAAAGCGGCATGACCGTAACCGTAACCAATGTGGGTTGTGCGATTATCTCCCTCAAGGTGCCGGACAAAAACGGCCAGCCCCGGGACGTGGTACTGGGGCTGGACAAAGCGGAGGATTATTTGGGCAAGCATTTTTATCTGGGGGTGATTATCGGGCGGGTGGGGAACCGCATCGGCTACGGCAAATTCACCCTGGACGGCAAGGAATATCAGCTCGCCACCAATGACGGTAAACAGCACCTTCACGGCGGCGTGGAGGGCTTCGACAAAAAAATATGGACGGTGGAGGAATCCGGCCCGGCCAAAATCGTGTTCTCCTATGTGAGCCCTGATGGGGAGGAAAATTATCCCGGGCGGCTGGCCGTGCGTTGTACCTACACCCTTTCCCAGGACAATACCCTGCGCATTGATTACTTCGCCGAAACCGATACGAAGACCATCTGCAACCTTACCAACCACAGCTATTTCAACCTGGAAGGCTATGACGCCAAGGACATTTACGGCCATGTCATGCAAATCAACGCCGACCAGCTTACCGCCGTGGATGAAGCCCTCATCCCCACCGGAGCCTTCGCCCCTGTGGCGGGCACGCCCTTCGACTTTAACGCGCCCAAGCCCATCGGCCAGGACATTGAAAAAGCCGGGGCGGTGAACAGCACCGGCGGCTTCGACCATAACTATGTGCTCAACGGCAAGGCACCTGCCGCCAGTGTTTACGCGCCGGGTAGCGGCGTCAAAATGACCGTAACTACGGATATGCCCGGTATGCAATTTTATTCCGGCAATTTCATCGACGGCGCGGTGACGGGCAAGGGCGTGACCTATCAGAAGCATAGCGGCTTCTGCCTGGAAACCCAGCTCTACCCCGACACCATTAACCAGCCCCATTTTCCCAGCTGTGTCGTAACCCCGGATAAGCCCTTCCGCTCCTTTACCGCCTTCAAGTTCGAAAAATAACGGGCCATGTACAACTACATTTCCGAAATCTTGCGCAACGCCGGGTTTGAGGACTTTTCCAGCCTGATTGCCTACGGCGTGCTACTGGTAATGGGCGTGCTGGCTTGTTTCTTGTTGCGCGCCGTTATCCGTTTTTTCGCGGGGCGCGTGCTGAAGCGTGCCACCCAACGCGAAGCCGCGCTGTATATCCTGGTAAAACGCGCCTCGAATATCGTCATCCCCGTGGTCTTCATCGTGCTGGCGCGGGATTTGACAGGGCGGTACCCCTTTTTGGGTGTGCTGGTGGATGTGGCCTCTGCCCTCGTGGTTTTGTTCATCGTTTTCTCCTGCATCAAGAGCGTAGGCGCGATTTACGATAACTACGAGGTGTCGAAGACATTCCCCATCCACGGCATCCTGCAAGTGGTGATGGCGGCGACGGGCATCATCGGCGGCATCGTGATTGTCGCTATTCTCATCGGCCAGAGCCCCATGGTTATGCTGGGAAGCCTGGGTGCCATGACGGCGATTCTCACCCTCATTTTCAAGGACGCGATTCTGGGCTTTATGGCTGGGATTTTACTCACCACCAATAAAATGATTATCATTGGTGACTGGATTGAAGTGCCTAATCACAACGCCAATGGCATCGTCACCGACCTCACCATGACCACCGTAACCGTAGAAAATTTCGACAAGACCATCACCTCCATCCCGGCGTACAGCCTCATCTCCGATTCCTTTATCAACTGGCGCGGCATGATTGCCACCGGGGCGCGGCGCATCAAACGCCCCTTCCATATCGACTCGGCCATGGTGCGTACCTGCACCGGGGATATGCTGGAGCGATATAAAAAAATGCCTTTGCTGAAAGGCCATTTTACCAGTATGGACGAGGCGGGCTTCGATGGGCAATTTACCAATCTGGGTGTTTTCCGCGCCTATATCACCGCCTACCTGCGTAGCCATCCGCAAATTCAACAGGACATGACCCTTGTGGTGCGCCAGCTCGACCCCGGTGCCACCGGCATCCCCATGGAGGTCATCGCCTTCGCCAAGGCAACCGCCATGATGGACTTCGAGCCCATCCAAGCAGACATTTTCGACCATATTTATGCGGTTATATCCGAATTTGATTTGCGCTTGTATCAAAATCCTTCAGGGAATGACTTGCGGGAGATTAGGGTATAACCTAGTGTCACTTTTGTTCACGTGAATGGCTTCAGTCTGGAGGTAAAAATAATGAAAAACATCTCCTCTTTACAAGAATTAAACATCCCGGCAAAACACCAGCGGTTTATTTCCGAGTTTCTACGCCTGGCAAAAAAAATCAGTACATTTGATAAAATTGATACATTTATATTATTCGGAAGCTGCGCACGGGGTAATGCACATGAAAGGAGTGATGTTGATATTTTGGCCGTGGGCGATAATTTGGGTGACGAAACGCTTTTCGATTTATATGACTGTGCCCTGTATCCGGGTTGGGAGAAAGACGAAAACATGGTTGACAATGATGTTTTTGTTTCAAACCGGGCTTATTTTGATACGCATAAAAACACGGTTGGTAGTTTTCATTGGAGAGTGGCCAAGGATGGGGTGAGCTTAAATGGATTACTACAAACTATCTGAAGAACCAATGCAATCAGCAAAGGTTAATAAAGAGCAGGGCCTTTACCGCATGTCGGTGTGTATGTCCACGCTGGCTATTGATGTGTTATTGAAGTCTGTATTGTTCCGAGTAGCTCCCGAAAATGACTTGCTAATGGGGCATAACCATCCCGGTATGGTGATGAAAATTGAAAGTAAGTATCCGTCAAATGATACCATTCGTCATATTGCAAAACTAAGCCGCAAGTATTTTAAGGATTCACGATATTCAAATTCAGAAAATTTCCCTACCTTCACACAAAGCTTGGCGAATGATTTTATCGGCTACGCAGAGTCAGTAAAAGAGTATGTCGATACACAATGCCAAGCAACCCTTGAGGATTTGAAAAACAAGTTTAAGGCGATGCCATGACAGCGGCGTTTCCGCTCCGCTTCGGCGGGTTGGGGGTACGTTTCGGGTATTCGGATGACATTGTCCCCGGGGCTATAACTCCTTTATTTCAAATCCGCGATAATAACTTACTTCGATAAATCCAATTGCTTCGGATTCTTCGTATTCTATGTCATTGCCGCGCTCGACCATGTGAAGGATATGGTCTTTTTCGGCTTTGAAGGCTTCTTCTACGGCGGCGGTCAATAAAGCCTTTCGTGCTTGGGGGGTTGGGGCTTGAATAGCAAAGATTTCCCCCTCATTCCTTTTATGCATACTGATGTTCATTAGAGCATAGCCGGCTAGTTCGCTTTGCTCTTTATACACGGGTATGCGCCACATGTCATCAAATCTGTCCCATATTCGGCTACTGGTCCAATACATATCGGGAAGCTGGTCATGCAACTTTGCAAAAGCGGCGAAGTCCTTTTTGTCCAGCAGAGCTACTTCAACTTGTCTAAAAGGCTTGAAGTTTTCAGGCGTTAATCCCATTCCTATGCAATCTTCCAAAAGCGTCGCGCCTATTTTTTCCAACGCATCGTAAGGCGGTTCCATATTGTGAAAGCACAAATTGCATTCAAATCCGGCGTGTTTGGCTTTGAACTCGTCCCAAATGCGTAGCAACTCGCTACCTTCGATGTCATTGATTTTCACATATCGCGCTGTGTCTTCCATCAGTACCCTACCTTCCCCAGGCTGTCGTCCTGGGTAATCCAGTCCGCTACCTGTGCTATGCGGTATTGTGTCGGTGTGTTGCGGTATACCACCGTGTCTATCCCCGCGTTGATTATCAGCTTTTTGCACATTTGGCAGGAGTCGATGTTTTGCGCCAGGGTGTTTGTCGCCGTGTCGATGCAAGCTTGATATAAGGTGGCACCCAGCATGTTTTCCCGTGGGGCGGCGATGATGGCGTTGGCCTCGGAGTGTACGGAGCGGCACATCTCGTAGCGTTCGCCACGTGGGATGGCCATTTTTTCCCGCAGACAGTAGCCCAGGTCACAACAGTTCTCGCGCCCGCGGGGTGCGCCGCAATAGCCCGTGGACACAATGACGTCATTTTTTACAATGCACGCGCCGTACATCCTGCGCACACAGGTACTGCGGGAGGCCACCGTCTGCGCGATGTCCAGATAATAATTTTCCTTGCTGATTCTCTCCATTAGTCTTCCCCCAATTTTAATATTTGCGCTACCTTCATGCGTGTCACCAAGGCCAGCAACACGCCCAAGCACAGTACAATCATCACGCCCATTACCGCATATAGGTTGATATAATCCCGCATCTCCACCACGATAAGCAGGGGGATGGGCCGTTGTGCGGCGGCGTAGGAAAGCTGGATGAGGGGCACGAAATGGCGGGCGGCCACTTCCCCCACCACCGCGCCGATGCCCAGGGCTGTCAGGGTAATAAAAATCTGCTCGTTAATCAACAAGCGTACAATCCCGCCCATACTCATCCCCATGGCCCGGAAAATACCAAATTGCAACACCCGCGAGCGGATGGACAATATCCAATAAATCAGGAAGCCCGAGAAGCAAATCAGCAGTGTAATGAGAAAATTGACGGTAAGCACGCCGTTGGTTCCCTGCACCATGGGGCTTGTGCGCATTTCGATAAGTGCGGAGGGTACGCTGTGGAGCATGGAAAGGGAGAGGCGGTTTTCGTTGACAAATTCATAGAAAAAACTTCCGCTGGAGGCGTAGGTGCGCATCCACACCTGGTAGGGCAACAACCCCCAGACATTGCTCACCTGGGGCAAATTGGCCACGGCCAAAAATCGCGCCTCGGCGATATAGTAACCCGTGCCCAGCCTACGCAATTCGACTTGGGGGAATCCGGGCCAATGCTCGAAGAAGCCGACAATCACCAAGGGTAGGCTTACCGGCGGGCGAAGTGGGTGCTGTGGGGAGGTGACACGGAAATTATCACCAATTTCCAAGCCATATTCCCTGAAGTTGGCCGAGAGCAGAACCCCGTTTGGGTGGAGGGCCAAAGTATTCAAATAGTGGTTCAAATGCACCTGCAATAAATCATCCCGGAACCAAACCGTCTCACCGAAGGTGTTGGTTTCGATACCCATAAATTGCGTCTGCTTTGTCACCCCCCGGGAAACGGCCTCGGTATTACTGCGCAATATAGGGGTGAGGGACGCCACCTCCTGGAAATGGGTGAACCGCCCGAAACTGGGCTCCCGGTATACATGGCTGGCCCCCACAGGCAAGGAGCGGACACCGTTTTCATTGATAAAGGTATTGTCCAGCCACTGTTCCTGGAACACGATGTCCGCCCCGGTCACGTAGCGGATTTCGTGTTCATAGTTCAGATTCAAGGTGCGCGCCGCCTGGGCACTGAAAATCCCCACCGCCAGCGTAAACACCAGAAAAATCATGATAAACTGCTCTTCCCCGGCAGAGCGGATAACCTTCAAAAGAGAGGCGTATACGCTGGGCGACCAAAGCCGTCGCCCCAGCCAGAAAATACCCCGCACCACATAGGGGAAAATCCGCAAGCACAGCAAGCCCAGCCCGATGATAAATAGCGACGAGCCCAGCAAAAGCAGTGGGTCAAAGCCGCGCTCCGCAGAGGCCAGCTCCGTTATCTGGTCCTGATACAAATTAAAATTGTAGATAACATACAGGGACACAGCAAAGCAAAGGACATCCAGGAAATACCGTTGCCACAGGGGCTTGCGCGGCTTGCCGGACTTGGTCAGCTTGTGGGTCACAATAGTAACCTTGGAGAAGCGAATCACGGGCACAAGCATGGCAAGGAAGGAAAATAACAAAGCCGCTCCGGCATAGGCCATAACCTCCCCGGTGATTTCCACCTGGAGGGGGGCGCGTTGCACCAGCTCCATAAAGCCGTTGGACGCGCCCAGGAGGCGGCAGATGCCCACCCCCAGGGCCAGCCCCGCCGGGAGCGTTACCCCCGCGATAAAAAGCCCCTGCATTACATACAAGCCCAAAATCTGCCCCCGGCTGGCCCCCCGGCTCTTGATGACAGATATATCGTTTTGCTCCAATTGCAATATCTGGCGGCTCACCATGTAGATATACAACGCGAGCATAATGAAAATGGGCAGCTGTAGCACAAGCAAGGTGGTGGAAAGCCGTCCCGCCTGCCGGGAGTGTTGAACCAGCCGGTCACTGAAATTTTCGTCAAAAAAGGTGCCGAACCGCCCGTGCTGGGTTTCCAGGGCGGCCAGGTAGTGGGGGATGCGGGTGCCGGTCATGGTGTTGGTGTTCAGGGCGAAAAGGAATTGGGTAGTGAGGCGGTAATCGCTGTGATAGTTGGGGATAAAATGGCTGTGGACGAGCGCGTCATGGATGAGCAACGTGTTCCGGTGGCTGATGTGCAGAGTAGACCAAATCAGCTCCGCGCCTTCGGCGGGCTCAAACATGCCCACCACCCGTATGTACAAATGCCTTTCCGGGTAGTCCACATGCACATCCCGCACCAGAAATAATTCGTCGGTAAGCATATCCTGGCTGAAGAGCATGATTTCGCTGGCCAGCACTTCAATGGTATTTCCGTTCACCAAGTCG
The DNA here is from genome assembly GCA_009787785.1 of Defluviitaleaceae bacterium. Classification (GTDB taxonomy): domain Bacteria; phylum Bacillota; class Clostridia; order Lachnospirales; family WQUN01; genus WQRX01. The sequence goes on along the minus strand of WQSR01000011.1, from coordinate 17,510 downwards.
GGGGAGGGGAGGCGTCCATAGGTGAGGGTAATTAAATCCGTCATGTCCGATAAAGCCACCAGATGGGTGTTGCGGGTGCGGGGGTGTATTTCCCGGGGAATCGTCGGGGTGAAGGTCCAGCGGCCCATACGGTCGGCGCGGATTTCGCGGTATATGGGGATGCCGATTTCATATAGCATCAGCGGCACCCACAAATCCCGGTTGGATTCATAGCCGCTGATGCGGATGGATTCCTCAATCTGGTTAAAGGCGTAATTAAATTCCACCACGGCGGGGAAGCGGTTTTGCGTAATTTGCAGGTTCCGCATTTCCCGGCGCAGGATGCGGGTCATGGTGGCGGTATTGAACATGGGCGTGGCCGCCACCGTACCCACCAACAGGATATTCCCCATTAGCAGACATAAAACCAGCCAGCGGCGTTTCCACATTTTGCGAAAAAGAAAACTCAGCACCCCATTACCTCCAAAGCACTACCTGCTGTCCTTCATATAAGCCGGCCAGGATTTCCTGGTACCGCCCGGCGGATTCCGCGCACCGCATACCCAACACCACATATTGCCTTCTGCGGTAGCCGTTTTCGTACAGGAATACATAGTCCCGCTCGTTGAGGGAGCGGATGGCCGCGCCCGGCACCGTCAGCGCATTTTCTACCCGCGCCGTCGTCCGCGCTATGAAGGTGGGCGGAAATGGCAGGGCCATGTCGATTTCATATCTTTCCAGGAGAGCGGAAAACCCCTCAGCGTCCACAGGGGTGAAGAGGTAGCGCATATTCACCCGGTTGCCTGTGCTCCACGGGTCGTTCGCCACCCCCACGTAAAAGGTGTATTCAATGCCCGACACATAGGTCATGGTCACGGGCAAAACATCGCCATAGCGGAAAAGGGCGCGGTTTTCTTCATCGGTAAAGAACAGGGAGGGCCCCAGCACGTGCATAAAGAATAAGGAATCCTCTTTGGCCAAGGTCATTATCCGCGGCCGCCCTAAAATCATGGCTCCGGGGTTGGCAAGGGAGGCTACCCACAGCACCGCGCCGTCCATAGGCGCGATGATTTGGTCCCCGGCTATCTGCTGGTCGAGGGCTTGTAGCCGGCGAAGTATCTGCTCCCGGTTTCCCTCGTTGTCCAGTAGAAATTGCCGGTAAGCGATTTCCCGCCGGGAAAATGCTAAGGCCATCTGATGCCATTCGCCGTCGCCGGCCATGTCGCGTGCCTCTCGGGCTTCCTCCAGCTCCACGCGCCGGCGGTCATCCTCCAGCGCGAAGGCACGGTCAAAGCGTTCCAGCTCAATTTGGGCGTTGCGCTGGCGTAAAAATAGCCGCTCCGCTTCCTCCGGGTCCAGGGGCTCCAGCTCCGCCAGCACCTGCCCGGCTTGCACCCGCTGGCCTTGCACCACATGGAGAGCCGCCAGGGGACGATAGCCGGAATCAAAATATAGATGCCGCAAAGTGAGGTAAACCGGGGACAGGGTATGATTATGGACATCCGTAAGGGTGCGGTGGGTCACGGTGCCGGTATGGGTTTCCGGCTCCAACAGCTCCGGGGTGAAGGGAGCCAAATACCCCCCGGCGATGATTTGCGCCAGCGCGGATTCACCGGAGCCCGACTCCCGAATGCCGCCGCAAGCGCAAAGGAGCAACAAAACCGCCCCAAGGAGAGCTACCTTAGTTGACAAGCAATTCATCCCCTTCCACCAAGCCATCAAGGATTTCCGCAAAGGCGGGGGTGCGTGCGCCAAAGGTGGGGATAACGGGCACCCACGCCCCGTTTTCCCGGCGGTACACATAGGGGTTGCTGGCCGTGCCGAACACGGCACTGCTGGGGATACGCACCGCGTCATCTATGTACGTGGTATACACAAAAATCCGTACCGCCGCGCCCAGGGGGAAATCCGACCCCTCCGGCAAAGTAAAGCGCGTGCGCCGGGGCAGATTATGCAGGGAATTGTAGGCCGCTTCCTCGTGGGTGGTGGGGCGGTACGCCAAATCAACGATTTGCCCGTTGATATCCCCGCTGATGTGCCGTACCCGCAAGCGGCCGGGTAAGGCGTCCCCCGTATGCTCCACGAAGGGGGTGGCGTCCGAAGGCGCGATAAACATAATCACCATGCTGGATTCCACGAACGCGCCGTGGGGTAGGGGGGTAATATAGGTGATGACCCCGTCGAAGGGGGCGCGCAAATCCGTCCCGCGCAAGTCCTCCCGCAGTTCTTCCAAGCGGAGATAGGCGTCCTCCCGCTCCACCTGTTGCCATTGCGCCTCCTGCTCCCGCATCAAACGGGCGCGGTCCATTTCTAAGTACAGTCCTTGGGCCTCCTCCATGGCCGCCGTGGTAAAGGTGGCCGCCGCCAGCCGCAATTTTTCTATGTAGCGCAGGTTCATTAAATCCAAATCCACTTCCCACCCTTCGGCGGCCAGCGCGTGGGCGCGGTGCAACCGGGCGATACGCGCCTCCTGGTCGGCTACCTGCTCCCGCTGGTGGGGCGTATACAAGGTGGCCAGCAACTGGCCTTCGTACACCCTTTCGCCGGGGTACACGTAAAAGGTGTCGAAGCGCAGGCCGCTCACGGCAAAGAAAAGGGGTACGGATTCCACGCGAAGGAGCCCCGGTATCATCTGCACATCCACCACCGCGCCCCGGTCCACCACCGCGGAAGCCGCACGCCCGATTACCGGAGCCACCAACTCCGGCCCCTCGGAATGACCCAGGGGCGGTTGCGCGCCGCACCCGGTAAAAAAGGCAAGGAATAATAAAATACAGCACAGTTTCTTTTTCATATCACAACCACCTCGCCCAGGCGCAGACCGTCAAGGATTTCGGTATAATTTGTCCCTTCCAGCCCCACCTCCACGTGCCGCAACCGCCGCAAGCCATCCTCCAACACATAGACAAAATGCCGCCCGTTGACGTAATTTACCGCCCGGAAAGGCACGTGCAGTACATCATAGGAAGCGGCGAAGACCGCGTGTATGCGCCCCATGGCGTTGGAGGCGAAAACGCCCCCGCCGTCGGCAACCAGAATGGCCTCTATCCAGGCGGTTTCCGGGCGGTGTATGCCCATTTCCTCCGGGTCAACCACCTCCACCCACACAAGGTTCCCGGCCACGTCCATTTCAAACCGCTCCCCCGGTTGCATCACCTGGGCCTCCCGCATAGACACCACGAAAATCGAGAGAGTCTGGTCGGAAATGGTGGCCACATGGTTGCCAAAAACGGAAAAGGAACGCTCTGCGAACACGATGGCGCGGGTTACTACCCCGTCCATCCCCGCCCGAATCAAGCGGTTTTCATACTGCCGCCGCAGGTAGTCGAGCTCCCGCCGGAGCATTTCCAGGTCTTCGCGCAAATCCCGCCGCGTATTGATATAAAAGGAATCATCCACGGCGATGCCGGAAACCTCCGCCATCCAGAGGGTATGCTCGTGCCGCTCATTTAGCTGGGCAATGCGCAACGACAGGCGCGCTTCTTCCCTTATCAGGCGTTCCACATCCCCCGCCACGCCGGAGCGGTCCAAAGAGGCGATTACATCCCCCGCAGAAACCGCGTCCCCCACCTGCACATAGACCCCGGTAATCAACGCGCCCGCCACGCCAAAGCGGATAATTTCCTCCCGCGCCGCCTGATGGGTAGCGGAAATCGTGGAAAATAGTACGACATCTCCCCGCGCTACCTCTGCGGTGCGCCAAGGCGGCGAAGCGGGAAGCGCGAAAACCGCCGGAGGGATGTAATCCTCCTCCATAGGCAACGCAAAACAGCCGGACAAAAGAAATCCGGCCAAGAACAGCAAGGTAAATATACGTACAAGGGTTGAGATTTTCACAGAAAACCACCAGGGGCAGTATACGCTTTATTAGGGCGGGAGCGCAAGCAAGGCATCTCCCACGGTATTGTGGGCCCGGCGCAAGGCACCCCTGGCCTTCGCCGCAAGCCCTTCATATTGCATGGCCTCCACGATGGCGACGAAGCCCTGCACGGGGGATAGCTCCACCCCGGCCAGGGCGTGGGCAAGGGATGGGCTCCCCGTAGCTTGAAAAGCACCGCGCAACAAAGCGATGGCATCCATACGCCGCCCCAGGTGCAGATACACCTCCGCCGCGCCCAGGTAGGCCCGTATATTTTCCGGCTCGTTGGCAATCACCCCCGCGAACTGGCCGTGGGCCTGATTGAAGTCCAACGCCAACAAAAAGCCCTCGGCCGTCTCCAGGGAGAAGGCCGGGGCTTCCGGTTGGGCGGTGTCGTTGTTAAGCAAAATAGTGGCGGTGATTATAGCCGCGAGGAGAATGGCCCCGGTGAAAGCAATTAATCTACGGGGTAGCCCCTTCGCCATTGCCAAGTCCCTTCCCTGCGGTGGCACCCTTTAACACATCAATCAGGTTTACCCCCGTCAACGCCTCCACGGTTTCGGGCAGTTGCGCCATAATGTCGGTGACATAGCCCGCCACCTTGGACGCGCCGGTTTTGCCGCCGCCGGTGCCGCCGTTGTCGATGACCACCATTTTCTCCGTCCGGGAAATGGGCTCGGCCACGTTCTTGGCGATTTCGGGCAAGCGTTCAATCATCATCTGGATAACCGCCGCATCGTTGTACTGCTTGAAGGCTTCGGCTTTTTTCATCATGGCTTCCGCTTCGGCCAGCCCCTTGGCTTGGATGGCTTGCGCCTCCGCAAGGCCCTGCACCTTCACCGCTTCCGCCCGCGCCGTACCGTCCAGCTTCACGATTTCAGCCTTGGCCATACCCTCCAGCTTCACCATTTCCGCTTCGGCCTGGGCCTTCGTCACCTGCTCAAATTTCCTCGCTTCGGCCAGCCGCTCCTGACGGTATTTGTCCGCGTCGGCTTGCTTATTAATGGTAGCCACCAGCTCCTGCTCCATGCGCTTGGCTTCCTGCTCGGCCAGCTCGGTTTCCTTCAGGCGGCGCAAAAGCTCCACCTGCAATTCCGTTTCCGTGACTTCCTTTTTCACCTTGTTTTCCTCGATGAGATAGGCGTTGTCGGCTATGGCCTTGGCCGCTTCCTGCTCTTTCCTGTAGGATTGAACCTTCAGCTCCATTTCCTTGGTGGCTTCGGCGACTTGGGTTTCGGCCAGGAGCTTGGCTTCCTTTCCGCGCCGCTCGGCCTCGGCGGTGACGACAATGGTTTCGCGCTGTGCCACCGCCTGGGCGATGTCCGCGTCCCGCCGTACCTCGGCGATGCGCTTTTTGCCCAGTGCCTCCAAATAGCCGTTGGGGTCGTCGATAGCCATAACGGTAAAGGCTTTGATTTCCAGCCCCATCTCCGCCAGCGAAATCGCCGCGTTTTCCTGTACCTCGCTGGAGAATTTATCCTTATCCTGATAAATTTCCTCCACCGTCAGCTTGGCGATGATTTCGCGGAGCTTGCCCACCAGCACATAGCTGGACTGGGTGGCGATTTCCGCCGCGGTTCTGTCCGTATGGCCGCGATAAAACTGCTCCATAGCCGAATAAATGGATTCCTTGTCGGATTTTACCTTTACAACCGCAACGCTTTTTACCGTAATGGGCACGCCCTGGCTGGAAATGGCGTTGTCGATGTCCAACGGTATCTTGATATTCTCCAGGGAAATCACATCGTAGCGTTCCACGATGGGCAAGACAATCTTACCTCCGCCAGAAATAACGCTCTTCTTCCGAAAGCCGGTGACAACGGCGGCCTTGTTTTGCGGAATCTTCTTCCACAGGGCCAGCACCGTGAAGATGACCAGGAAAATAACCGCCAGAATAATGCCAATGATAACAAAATCCATATTCGTTCCTCCTCTTATTCTTTGTGTGAAATCTCAAAATGGTTGCCCACAAGCTTGGGCATAGCCGAAAAACACAGCACAAGCACTATCACCGCGCCCATTCCCAATATCGCGCCATACCATGTTGCTTGGAATAAGGGCAGGGGAATCATCAGCGTGAGGATTATCGAAAGGGGTAGGTATGCCCTGTACCCCGCAAAGCGGTTCATGGCCACTACGTCGAATTTGGCCTTATACTTGGCGCGCTCCTCCTTGGGTAGCGTCAAATAGCCGGAAACCATAAACCAAGTACACCCTTTTTTCCGCAGACACATATAGGTCATGTACCACGCGCCCAAGGAAGGGATGGTAAACAGGGCCATTGCTATGATTACTTCTGTCATCGGGTTTCCCTCCCTTTTAATTTGGTTGTGGTGTGTGTGGGTCTTCCTTGCGCCGCACAAAGTAGGTGTTCTTTTCCACATACAAAATACTCACATGCTCCCCCGCCTTGATGGCAGTCCCGTCTTCACTTTTGGCGGGGCTTGTCACCACCGAACCGGAGATATTGTACCGTATTTTTCCGTACCCTCCCTGGGGTATGGGCGAAATCACCGAGGCGGTCGCGCCTATGGTGTCCTGCATATTAAACGCGCTGGTATTTTGCGTTTTATACAGGGGTGCGATAATAAAGCGGTTAAGCAACCCGGCGATAATGACCCCGCACACGAAGCTTATCACCATCACGATAAAGGGTAATCCCTCCAGACGGGGGGTGAGCAACAAGCCAAAACCGCCCATCACCACAAGAAACACGGCTATCAACGAAGGCCGGAGGAAGCCGAAAACCGCTCCATCCAACTCAGCCACCTCACCGATAACCAAGGTCAGGACAATGAACCCAACCCCTACACCGAACATGATTAAATACATGCACATCACCTCCTTCTCTTGCAACCACGCGTAGCGGGTAATTTTCGCGAGCGAAAATTTTTCTCTCCGCATAAGATATCGTAGCAGGTAAATGTGTCAAAAATATGTCTTTAATAAAACGAGTCAATCACTTCCATTACCGTATCCACCCAGGCGATAAGGTTCTGCGGCTTATACGTAACCGTACTGATATCCTTCAGCACAAATTCATAGGGGCAACCATGGGCGCGGCAGGTTTCAATGATGCGCTTGATTTCCGCCCGCACCGCATTTTCGGCAAAATCGCCGGACACATGGGCCGGGTTGGGCTTGTGGGCGTACACATAGCCGCCGCCGATTTGCTCGGCACAGCTTTCCGCGTTGGCCCATGGGCTGACGCCGATTTTTCGCATATTGGGGACGGTTTTTAGCAGGGAAATTTTATTGTCCAATTTTTCACAGCAGCCGTAGTACACCAGGCCGCATTGCGCCATCAGGGGCCGGATGTAGTCCAGCTCAAATTCCTGCCACATCCTGGGGGAAATGTCCCCGAACATCTGCGCCATGCCACGGTACCAGATGCCGCTCAGCTTGGCGGGCTCGGTGCCGGGCAAGTCAGAAGTGTACGCCGGGGTGCAGTGGATGCTCTCCACGGCGGCATCGTAAAGCTCCAGGGCCTCCATTTGCTTCATTTCCGTTTGCATATTTTCGGTAAACCTTTTTATGATGGCGTGGAGCAAATCCGGGTTGTCGATTAAATCCTCCATTACCGGGGTCACGCCGCGAAAACGGGGAATTCGGTCCCAGGGCGCGTGATAGATGCCATGCCCGCGCAACCGCACCGGCAAAATATCACCCAGGATATCCCGCGCCCATTCCATGCGTTGCGCATCGTCCTCGGGGTGGGCGGTGATTTTCGGCGTCTTTAAGCCCGCCACTTTTTCCATGGTGTCCAGCTGGTCCAGGTAATAGTGGGAAATGATATTGTTCTTTATGTCGGTGGCTATCACGTTCTCCTGAATGTGCAAGCCGTTGCCCGTGTGGGTGAATTTCTTGTAAATGGAATACTCATTTTCCAAGATGGTATCGGCCTGGATGTATTTCCAGCGGAAAAAATTGTGCCGGAAGAACCATTCCATGTCCCGGGCGAAGGGGTCTTCGCACTGGAGGGTCAGCGCGTCGTCTATGTTCATTTCGTGCCAGGGAACCTCGTGGAGCCACACCATGGGCCGGCGTGGCTTCAAGTCGTTGATGTCCCTGGCCCGGTCCCGCCGTTCCTTTTGCGCGGGGTGGGCGGCCAGCTCGGCGTACCCCTTGGCCAGTTCCTGCAATAGAGTTTTTTCCTTTTGCGTGATTTTCATAATGGACTCCTTCATTTAATATGTGATTTTTACAGGTGTATTTCAAACTCGATTTCATCCCGCAGGGGGATACCGTCGCGCCCGGTAAGGGGAATCACGGGCTTCACCGCCCGGGAGCGGGCAATGGCTCCCAAACGGATTTCACGCAAAACAAACCCGCGCCGCTGGTAAAACCGGAAAGCGCGGGTATTGTCGTTGCTGGTTTGGACGATGATTTTTGCCACACCCTCGGCCTTCACCTGCCCCTTGGCCTCCTCGATAAGGGCCGTCGCAACGCCGCCGTTCTCCGCAAGGCTGTGCAACACCATAATCTCACAGGCGTCAGGATGAAATACATACAATATGTATCCCAGGATTTCCCCCTCCCGCAATGCCGCGTACCCCGGCATCACCCGCGAATCCCAAAGCTTGCCGTTGATGGCCAAAAACGGCCCGCGCCACGTCGCGTCCAAGATAGGCTGAATCCGCTCCCGCAGGGTAGGGTCAATGGGGTGGATAATGAAATTCATAAAATCACCTGACACACAAGCGTTATTCCGTTATAGCAACCAATAATCTTGCCCCGTTAGGGGGGTTCATTTTATAGTAAACGTGAATCTTCTGCAAATGAGCATAATCACCCCAGGCCACGGAAATCGCCTAGCCCGGGGTGGTTTTACGCTATCCCTAAATGTTCCTTCAAAGTGGACTGGAGTACTTGTGAAAAATTTACCCCCGCCCGCTCGGCTTCGATGTTTAACCATTGGGGGATGGTAAGCGTTTTTTTCACAAACTTGTTATTTTGTTTAGCCCGGAATGCCGGCATGAATACCTCTACCAGTACAGCCCGTTTGTTGTCGGTTACGGTGATATCCTTTACGCCGGAGGGTTCGGGAATATTATCGCCATCCTTTTCCATCGCGTAAAGATGTAGGCTTAACGCTTCCCTTGCGTTGCGGTACGCCGTTTGTTCATCATCACCGTAGGAAGTACAGCCGTCCAAGTCGGGGAAATAAATCCCAATGCCGCCGCTTTCCTTGTAGGTGAACACGCAGGGGAAAATATAGGTGTCGTTCATTTTATTTGCCTCCTCATGGTTTAGAATTTTAACCCGGATTGCCGCTCAATACTTTTGATAGTGTCGATATCAATGTCTTTTTCCGGGTGCGCTACGGTCACTTTGCCTATTTTAGTGGGGTGTTTAAATTGTTTATGACTTCCTTCCTGATTGACTTGCCGCCACCCGTCTTGTTTTAATATTGAAATAATTTCACGCGAGGTGTACCCTTTCTTCATGCTGTGCCCCTTCCTCGTGTTCATATTAATACGTGTTCTGATACGTGTCAAATGATATTGTTTAAAACACCACCTCTACCGTCGTGCCCCGCCCCAGTTCGCTGGCGACTTTTACCTCCGCGCCGTGGCGGTCAGCGATTTGCTTGGCGATGGGAAGCCCCAGCCCCGTGCCCGTCCGGTTGTCCGGTGAGGTACTACGATAGAAGCGTTCGAATATACGCGGCAAATCCTCGCCGGAAATCCCGCCGCCTTCGTCCTGGATGGTGACACAAACACGGCCGCCGTCCTCGCGCAGGCGCGTTGCCACGTTTTTCCCCCGGGGGGTGAACTTGATTGCGTTGTCCAGCAGGGCGATGAACAACTGCTTGAGCCGCCCGTAATCACCCATCACGGGGGGTATATAAATGGAAGAATCACTTCGCGAATTTGCGTCATGCGCGTCATCGTTGGCCTCGGGGCAGGGGAGGGACACCCCTTTTTCCGCCGCGATGGGGGTCATGGTGCGCACCGCGTCCTTGATGACGTTCATCATATCCACGTCTTCCATGTCCACGGAAAATTCCGTGCTCTGCAAGCGCGCAAGGTCGAACAAATCCGTCACCAGCCGTTCGAGATACAGGCTCTCGGTGTGCATCTGGGCGTAATATTCCTTCACCAGCGCGGGCTCGGCCACAACCCCGTCCCGCAAAGCCTCCAGGGAACCGCGCAGTACGGTTATCGGCGTGCGCAGCTCGTGGGAAATATTGGCCATAAAATCCTGCCGCCGTTTTTCGGAAGCCTCTTTCGCCTCGGAGGCTTCCCCCAGCTTCCGCGCCATATCGTCCAAAATAGAAGCCAGCTCGCCGATTTCGTCGGATTGGTTTACCCCCGTTTGGGCGGTATAATCGCCGCCTTTAATGCCCAGCGCGGCGGTCTTCATTTTATCCAGCGGCTTGGTCACGCGCAGGGACAAGGCCGCCACCTTCAACAGGCACAGGAACATTCCCGCGCCGATGCTGTAAATTAACAGCCAATTGCCCGTCTCCACCTGGTATTGGTTGAGTAAATTGGATACATACATGGCCACAATTAGTGTAAACACCACGAAGGCCACAGAAAAGGGCAACACCAGATACAACAAAATCCGCTTTCTCACGCGCCACCTCCGGCACCCGATGTGTCAAACTTATACCCCGCGCCCCACACCGTCACAATCTCCCAGCCGGGGTGGGGGAGGGCGGACAATTTGGCCCTAAGCCGCTTGATGTGCGTATCCACCGTGCGGGCATCGCCCAAGTAATCATACCCCCACAAGCCATCCAGTAGCTTGTCCCTGGAGAAAACCTTGTCCTTGTTCGTCCCCAAGGTATACAAAAGCTCCGTTTCCTTTTTAGTCAGTGAAATGGGTTGCCCGTCGATGTGAACCGTATATTTTTCCAAGGAAACCGTCAGGCCGCCGAAATTAAAAACCTTCCCGCCATCTCCCAGCCGCCGAAGCACCGCCCGAACCCGCGCCATCACCTCGCCGGGGGAAAAGGGCTTTACGATATAATCATCCGCGCCGTTGTCCAGCCCCATAATCCGCTCAAAATCCTCACCCCGCGCCGTAATCATAATAATCGGCACATTGGAAGCCTTTCGAATCGCCTTGCATATGGCAAAGCCGTCCATCCCCGGCATCATCACATCCAGCAAAATCATGTCAAAGGAAACCGCCTCCGCAATGTCCAACGCCTCCCCGCCGTCGTAGGCGCAAGTCACCTCGAAGCCGTCCTTCTTGGCATATTCGGAAAGCACCGACACAATTTGGCGGTTGTCGTCGGCGATAAGCATTTTCTGCATGAGCATCACTCCTAGCGTATATTTTACACCGATATGCCCTTGGGGTGCAAAAAACGGCTCATTGTTTTTCGCCTATACATGGATTACAATGAATGCGGAGGGTTTTGCGTGTATCGTTCAAATGTGAGCATTAACGAAATTAATTCAGCCACTCATTTCGACTTGACGGACATGCCGTATCATGGGGGTTCGACGTTGAGCTCGGGCGCGTTGCCGAAATGGGATTTGTTTGATGGCGCATTCATGATAAAACGGTGCAGTATCAACGAGTATGGGCATCAGCTGACGGATGCCGTCAATGAGGAATTGGCTTGCTTATTTTGCAAAGCGTTAGGCATTCCTGCCGCGCAATATCGGTTGGTGTATATTAAATATAAGGATACAGAAACAGGGGACACCATTGAAGCACAGGCCGCACTTACAAAAATATTCGGGGACTTGGTGCATTACAGAGATGTACGTAGGCGTATGATGTTGGGGGAGGGGACAGATGCGTATTTGGACTTCTCGGAAAAATTTGATATCCAACCCGCGTTGAATGATTTGCTTTTTTTAGATTACATTACCAACCAGAGCGACCGCCACTCGAAAAATTTGGGCTTGGTGGGGAATCAAATGTCGCCCGTTTTTGATTCGGGTGCGTGTTTGTTCCATGATATCTTAGACTCCGAATTATCTGAATCTTATTTCGACAAAGTACCCATCCACAAAACTTTCGGAAAACGGCTGGACGCGCAACTGATATTTGCGTTAAAGCATGTTCATCCGGGTTTCAGCTTCGTTTTTAACGAAGCCTTCATATATGCGCGATTCTTGGATTCTCTTGACTGCGTTAAGCACTATTACAGCACCAAGCGACTAACGTTTATTAAATCACTGGTGAAAGGGCGGTTAAAGCATGTCGGACGTTTTTTTGCTGAAGCACAGTCATTCAGAAATTCCGTTGGGTAGACTGGAAATAGATGAGTCTGCCGATACGTTCTCTTTTGAACGAAATGCTGAATATAGCGGTTCTCTTCCTTCGTTCCTGTTGTATGGGCATGGCAATATGAGTGAGAGCGATAGCATTAAAATGTGGGTGATGGATAGGGCCCCGGAACCGCACAATGAAATTATTGACGCGCTGATACAAAAGATAGGCGAAACGAAATATAACGCGTACAGCTTCTTCAAATATAATAATGGCAGGTTTATAGGGGATTTGTTTTTTGTGGAGGCAGTTCGTTAGGGGGGCGGCTCTGTGATATGTAAACGTTGCGGCGATGTGATAAGTAGCGTCGGGCGTACCTGTGGTGCGTGTGGCACATGGAACGACAGCCAGTCAGACAGCACGCCTGTGGCGCAAGACTATTTAATGGAAATTAAACGATTGACCCGGAGTGTTCCATTCCTTTTGGGGTGCTTGTTGATTACCGTTGGTACGGTTGGGAATATTTTTTTCGGTTTTACCTGGCAAAATATCTTGGATATCGCCTTTGCCACGGTTCATATAGCCGCATTGTGGATTTTAGTCTTGGAAGCGTTTTCCCATACGGCTTACAAAAAAACCTTGACCGCGCTTGCGATGTTCAAGGTTTCCGTTGTGCTGAATTTGATTTTGATTTGCATTGTTTTTGGGATTACGGGCATTGCGGTTCTTTTCGCCACTATGCAGGGGATTTCATTTTTATTCCTGCTTGCCATTGTTGGCGGGATTGGGTATCTGATAATCAAATACTTCTTCTTGGCATTGCTAAAGGTGTTGAACGCCATCAAGGAACGTATAACAACAGGCAAATACACGCCCCTCGATGGGCTGGGTTCTTTTTTGGTGCTAAGTTATATCGGTATCGGGGTTTCTGTTGTCAATGCGTTTACGAGTATGTTTGTAGATATATATTATGATACTGCGACATATTTTCCACCGGCGGCGGGAATGGTTATTAACGATACAACGGTGGAGCCCTTTGTTTTTTCGTGGGGCATTATATTTGTTATTGCCAACGGTATCGGGATGGTATTGTGCTTGCGTACGTTAAAACGGTATGCGTAAACCTAATGCGTAAACCCATCTATTCGCAAAAGTTGTCTTTTGCGAATAGATTAAGGACGGAGAAAGGCACCCCACTACGGCACCCCACTACGCGCCCCCCTTTAATTTGCTATAAATCCTTTATTTGCTATAAATCCCTTCGCGGTTTCGTATAATGCCTCAAAGTCCACGGCATCAAAGGATGTTGTGTCTACTTTTATCGTTTGGCCGATGTTGATTTCATCGAGCTTGGAATGACGGCAATCATTTGTGATAACATCCTTGGAAAATTTTGTATGAACCCAATGCCGTTCATCGTTTCGTTTATCATAGCGTTGCCCCAAGATATCCGCATCACCTGTGAAAGCAAAGGTAAGGCACTCGTAGTCATATTTTGCGATTAATTGCTTCATCTGTTCGCTCTCGCTTAGCGGCTGTGGGTAAAGCATCGTAAAATTGCTCTCAATGATGCACACATTTCCCGTTTGAAAAAATTGCTCGGCGATATGGAGCAACAGCAGGAAGGTTGCCGCGCTCCCGCTCCTGTTGCGATTCATAAACTCCGCGTTTTCCGGGCCGAAGCCGTCGGCTATCATTTCCTTGATTATATCCTTATTGAAAACGGGAATGCGCAACCGCTGTGACAGCTCCCGCGAAAACGTGGATTTCCCCGTTGCCGGGAAGCCGCCGACAATGATAATTTTTTTCATACCCTACTCCCCTTCCCTTTTCGTGGCCGTATCAACGCCCTTGGGTCGTGGCCGATTAAATCCTTGCGTCCGGCGCGGAGCAAGGCGTTTTTTACGATGTCATAGTTTGCGGGCAGGCGGTATTGCATCAACGCCCGCTGGGTGGTCTTTTCCCGTTGAGACTTGGGCACAAAAACGCGCTTGCCGGTGCGGGGGTCCAGCCCCGTGTAGTACATGCAGGTGGAAAGGGTCCCCGGCGTGGGGTAAAAATCCTGCACCGCTTCCGGTTGCGCGCCGATGCTTTGCAAATATTCGGCGAGGGCGATGGCGTCGTCGAGGTTGCAACCGGGGTGGCTGGACATGAGATAGGGCACAATAAATTGTTCTTTTTTGTTCACAGCCGAAAAAGATTCGACAAATTTCGTATAGGCGTCAAAATTGGGCTTGCCCATGTAGGATAAAACTTTGTTCGACACATGCTCCGGCGCGACTTTCAGGCGGCCGCTGATGTGATGGGCGCACAGCTCCTGTAAAAATTTTTCGCCCTTGGGGTCGTGCAATACGTAGTCGAACCGTATCCCCGAGCGGATAAACACTTTTTTTACCTTGGGGATTTCCCGCAGTTTTTTTAGCAGGGTGAGATATTCTCCATGGTCGCATTGCAAATTCGGGCAGGGCTGGGGGGTCAGGCATTGGCGTTTACAGGGCTTCGGGTCTGCTGTCCCATTTGCGGCGTTCTCCCAGCGGTGGCAGGGCGGCTTGCGAAAATTCGCCGTCGGCCCGCCCACATCGTGGATATATCCTTTAAAGGCCGGGTCGTGGGTGAAGCGCGTTGCTTCGGCAATGACGGATTTATGGCTGCGGGAGCGTACCATTTTCCCCTGATGAAAGTGCAACGCGCAGAAGCTACAACCCCCGAAGCATCCCCTGCTGGCAGTGATACTGAAGCGCACCTCTTCTATGGCGGGCACGCCGCCGTCCTTTTCGTACATGGGGTGATAGTCGCGCATGTAGGGCAAGGCATATACCCTGTCCAGCTCCGGCGTGGTGAGCGGCACGGCGGGTGGATTTTGCACCACGAAAGTGTTTCCATAGTCCTCTGCCAGAGGCCGTGCCGTGAGATAGTCCGTGTTATAGCTTTGTAGCATAAAACTCCGTGCGTATTCTTTTTTTGCCCCTGCGGTTGCATCTTTTACGGCTGTATACGAAGGAAGTAGCACGGGATTGTCAACAACGCTGATATCCTTTGTCTTAAAAACCGTCCCCCGGATGAACACCAAATCCCTCACCGCCAAGCCGCTTTCCAAGGCTTCGGCAATTTCCACCATTTGCCCCTCGCCCATGCCATACACCAGCAAATCCGCCGCACTGTCCAGCAAAATGGAGCGGCGCACGGTGTTATCCCAATAATCATAGTGCGCCAACCGGCGCAAGCTGGCTTCCAGCCCGCCAATGATAATGGGCACATCCTTGTAGGCTTCGCGGATTTTATTGCTATACACGATGGTGGCGCGGTTGGGTCGTTTTCCTACCTGCCCGCCGGGGGAATAGGCGTCGGTCTTGCGTTTGTGCAAGGCCACGGTATAGTGGTTCACCATAGAGTCGATATTTCCGCCCGTAACCAAAAAAGCCAGCCGGGGGCGGCCAAACCGCGTAAAATCCTCCGCGGTCTTCCACTGTGGCTGGGCAATAATCGCAATCGAATACCCCCGTGATTCCAGCACCCTTGCCATCACCGCCGCCCCGAAGGAGGGATGGTCCACATAGGCGTCCCCCGTCACCAAAATAAAATCAACGGGCAGACGCAACGGTGGCGCAACGGCATTGCAATTGTTTACAGGCAAAAAAGGCATAAAATCATCCGGGGTAAATAAGAATATGCTATAATAACGTATACTTGCACATTTTTATAGTCCAAAGTATTATTACCTACGTATTACCCCTGCATTACCCATGCATTACCCATGATAGCGCGAAAATAGGAGTTTAATACACATGAATGATAAAGATAATCCCTTCCCGGATTACCCCCTTACCGGGCCGGGCGAGGACGATGACGGCGAGGACTTTTTCCTGACCTCGGGCGGGGACGAGGAGCCCTTGACCTTTGAACCCTTCGAGGAAAGCTATGAGGAAGAGCCTCCGGCTCCGTCTTCCCGGCGGCCTATGTTTGAGCGCGTAACCCCGCCCCCGGAGCGTTCCCCTTCCCCGCGTCTGGAACCTACCCGCCCGCCCATAGCGCGGCCAACCCGGCTGGACCCTCAGCTCATCTCACGTCTCCCCAGACGGAAGGAAGCCCCCGTGGAGGACCGTCGCGACCCGCCCCCCACGGGCTTGAGGCGTGCCCCACGGCCCAAAAAGCTTGCCCTTCGCAAGAAACGGTTCGCCGCTTTGTACATTTTCGCCATGGTGATAGGCGTTGCGGGGTTCCTTATCTTTTTCCTTTTACATTTCCCATCCATCCGGGAGCGTACAACCATAGCCGCGCCCGCGCCCACCCCTACCCCCACGCCGGAAATCGTCATCCCCATCGAAGCGCGTACGCTTATGGCGCAAATTACGCGAATCAATGTGGGCACCGCTTCATCCGGCATTGAAGTGGTAGACCTTGCCACGGGATTGCGGCAGTCCTTTTATTATACCGACACAACGGACATGACCAATATCCATGGCCGCCCCATGCATTTTGGCGAGCTGGAAATCGGCCAGCTGGTGGACATCAGCTTTGACGCCCGCACCGACAACCTGCTCTCTGCCCACCAGAGCCGTGATGCCTGGGAACGCCGGTTGCAGACCAATTTGCGCATCGACCTGGAAAACGACACCATCACGGCGGGCATCGACCAATTCACCTTCAGCCATCATTTGACCATGGTGCTGTATCGCGGCCATCCCTTCCCCATCGCCCATATCCAGCCCGAAAATTCCGTGACCCTTTTGGGGTACGGCAACCGGGTATGGTTAATCCAATTGGACGCGGGGCACGGCTTCTTGCAGGTGGCCAACGCCTACCGCGTACAGCGCGGCACCATAGAAATCGGCAACCAGTTCCTCTCCCTTTTTGAGCTGGGGCTCATCCAGTTGCAAGAGGGCCGGCACAGCGTGGTGGTGAACGGCGACAATATCGAAACCTTCGTGCAGACCATCGAAATCCAACAGGGCGAAACCTTTCTCCTCAATTTAAACGACGCGCAACTGCGCACCGGGCATCTGCATATCAACACCACCCCGGAGGACGCCATGATTTTTATTAATGGCGAACGCCATGAAGGTACCGGCCCGGCTCGCCTGGAGTTTGGCGAATATATTATCCGCGTGGAAAGCTATGGCTATATTACCCAGGAGCAAATCGTCAATGTAACGGGTACGATGGGAAGCATCACCTTCGAATTGGAGGAAGCCGCCCGGATGGGGATGCTACGGGTGGTCACTTTGCCCACCAACGCGCAGATTTTCATTGACGGCGTTTTCGTGGGGCATTCTGAATTGCTACACGAACTGCCCTTGGGCTCCTATACCATCGTGGCACGGTTGCCCGGCTACGAGGAAACCCCCGTGGGTGTGGACATCGTGCCGGGGGAAACGGAGCGCGTGATTTTGCTCACCCGCATACAGGTAAGCCCCTGGCCCCCCGCAACGCCGGCCCCCCCCTATGACGGCAACCCCTTCCCCACCCCTGCCCCGCCGCCCCCGCCCATTGGGGG
>WQSR01000010.1 GCA_009787785.1 Defluviitaleaceae bacterium | reverse complement strand
TGCAATGGAGTTAAATGTTCCAATTATTTTGGGACATACGGATATTCCTGTGTTTACCCCTATACAAATCCAGGTTGATAACGGGGAAGTTGTAACGGATGCAAGCCGATTACAAGAAATAATATGGACTAGGGGGTAATTTTGTGACCATTGCAATATACAGCCGCAAATCCAAATTTACCGGCAAGGGCGATAGTATCGCCAACCAAATAGAAATGTGTCGGCAACGGGCGCAGCAATATATGACGCTCAAAAATATTTCCGAATCGGATGCGAAAATCCTTGTATATGAAGATGAAGGTTTCTCCGGCAAAAATACTGCACGCCCGGAATTTCAAAAGATGCTGGCGGCGGTTAAAGTTGGCGAGATTGACTGTGTTATCTGTTACAAGCTTGACCGCATAAGCCGCAATGTTGGTGACTTTGCCCAAACATACGAAACCTTTGAAAAGCACCGGGTAGATTTTTTGTGCGCCGGTGAAACATATGACACCACCACTCCCGCAGGTCGCGCCATGATGGGCATGGTGTCTGTTTTCGCACAAATGGAACGAGAGGTAACTGCTGAGCGTATCCGCGATAATATGCACTTGCTTGCTCGTTCGGGCCGGTGGCTGGGGGGGCACACCCCAACGGGATTTCAGTCATCCAAGGAAGAGCGTGTGGATGTTGAGGGTAAGACCCGCTCGGCGTTTAAGCTTGTGCCTGTAAAAAAGGAAATGGAACTGGTTGAGTTTATTTATCAGAAGTTCATGGAGTTGCAATCCGTGTCCGGCACAATGCGGTATCTGGTGCAGCACAGTATCCGCACCAAGAACGGAAACGACTTCACTAATATTGCAGTTAGAGAACTTTTGCGAAACCCTGTTTATTGTATTGCAGGTCAAGAAGCCGGTGATTATTTCCGTGAAAAAGATGCCGACATCTGTTTTGAA
Source organism: Defluviitaleaceae bacterium (assembly GCA_009787785.1). Taxonomy (GTDB): domain Bacteria; phylum Bacillota; class Clostridia; order Lachnospirales; family WQUN01; genus WQRX01. The sequence goes on along the minus strand of WQSR01000010.1, from coordinate 62,236 downwards.
GAAAATGAACTTGACAACAAACACGGCTTCATGCCTTATAATCGGACAAGCAGCGGCAAAGACCGGCAAACAAAAAATGAGATAAGCGATTGGCTGATTTCTGTTGGCAAACATGAAGGCATTATCGAGCCAAGTATGTGGGTGAAAATCCAGCGCATACTGGATGCGAAGCGAGTAAAAGCCAAGTCTATTGTAAGAACGCCATATAAGTCAGAAGCACTATTGTCAGGGTTGTTAGTTTGCGGTCAATGCAAAAGTGCCATGCGCCCTCATGTTCACGCCAAGCGCAAAAATGCTGAAGGGATTATCCCTTATTACTACATCTGCGAGTTGAAGGAGCGGTCTTCCAAGGCGCGGTGCGAAATGTGCAACGCCAACGGCGCAGTTTTGGATAAAGTTATACTGGACGAGCTTATGAATTATGAGCGTGAGGACTCATCCATTCACCACAGTTTGCGAGAACTCAAGGAACGACTGGCAAATAAAAAAGAATCCGAGAACGATAAATTAGGATTCTTGGAATCGGAACTGGAAGTAAAACGAAAACAGATAGACAAGCTGCTTGATGCACTCGGCGCGGGTGGCGGTGAGCAAGACACTTTTGTAGAGCTAACCCGACAAAGAATAAATGCCTTAGCCGACCAATGCAAGCAATTAGAAAACGAAATCGAAAAGACCGCTCTCAATAACACCATCTACACCGACTACGAAAGCCAGACCAAGGCTGTATCCGATACCCTAAAAAAACTAAAGGAAACAATCAACACAGCAACCGTTGTAGAAAAGCGAGAGTTACTAAGGTCAACGATAGAGCGTATAGTATGGGACGGAGAGCAAGCATATATTTTTCTATTGGGTGAATAGGCTGAACGGAGAGGAAGCCACAAATGCGCTGTTTAACAGGCTTCCCGTCAATTCACCCGATAACAATATCACGTTACCTTTTATATATGATAGCAAACGAAATCCTAATGTATCTCCGCGCTATGAAAAAGTACGCCAACGACATTTCCTTGCAAGACATCGTGGGTGTGGACCGCGAAGGTAACGAGGTGCGGATAGAGGATAAAATTGCCGATGACGCGGATTCTATTGACGAACAGGTAAGTACGAAGATACAAACCAAGCAGATGTACCAAGCCATCCGCCGGGTGTTGCAGGGCCGGGAGAAAGATGTAATTGAAATGCGATACGGCTTGGAGGGGTGCGACGAACTGACCCAGCGCGAGATTTCGGCGAAGCTGGATATTTCACGAAGCTACGTCTCCCGCATTGAGAAAAAGGCATTGACGAAACTAAAGGACGAAATGCACGAATGCCCGGCACTGGTGTCATAGTTTATGGCCACTCCCCCTGATTTATAGCCGGGGGAGTTTTTTTTGTATATAATTCGGAAAAAATGTTGGAGGGGCAAAATGCGGGATGGGTTGAAAATCGCGGTAATCGGCGGGGGTTCCAGCTACACCCCCGAGCTGATTGAAGGGTACATCAAGCGAGCGGAGGAGTTGCCGATTAAGGAAATTTGGCTGGTGGACGTGGAGGCGGGCCGAGAGAAGCTGGAAATCGTGGGCGCGATGGCACAGCGGATGGTGAAGGCCGCCGGATTGGGCTGGGACGTGAGGAATACCCTCAACCGGCGCGAGGCGTTGGCGGGGGCGGATTTTGTCACCACCCAGTTTCGCGTGGGGTTGCTGGAGGCGCGGATAAAGGACGAGCGGATTCCCCTTTCCCATGGGGTGCTGGGGCAGGAGACCAAAGGCGCGGGGGGGATTTTCAAAGCCTTTCGCACGATACCGGTGATTTTGGATATAGTGGAGGACATGAAGGCCCTCTGCCCCGACGCGTGGCTGGTCAATTTTACCAATCCGGCGGGCATGGTGACGGAGGCGGCTATTTTCCACGGTGGCTGGAAGCGGACCATCGGCTTGTGCAATGTGCCCTTGGGGCTGATAAAAACCGCGGCACAAAAATTACAACTGCCTGAAGATAGCCTGAGCTTCCGCTTCGCGGGGCTGAACCATTTCAACTGGCACCGGGTGTGGGACGCACAGGGGAAGGAGCGCACGGCGGAGCTGATTGACCTGCTGTACAAGCCCGAGGTGGCCACCGAGGACGAAAACCGGCCCAAAAATATCGCCGACATCGAGTACCCCTATGAATTGATTAAGGACACGGGGCTGTTGCCCTGCTATTATCACCGCTACTATTATTCCGGCAGTGACATTTTGGAAGACACCATAAAGAAATTCAAGGAAAACGCCACCCGCGCCGAGGAAGTGAAGGCCACCGAGGACAGGCTCTTCGCCCTATATAAAGACCCCAAGCTGGACCACAAGCCCGAGGAGTTGTCCCAGCGCGGCGGCGCGTACTACTCGGACGCGGCTTGCGAATTAATTTCATCTATTTACAATAACAAGAAAACCGAAATGGTAGTCAGCGTACCCAACAACGGTGCCCTCCCCGACCTACCCAACGATTGCGTGGTGGAGCTAAGCGCGAGAATCACCGCCCACGGCGCGGAAAACTACGCCTGGGGTGCCTTTTCCCCCGGCCCGCGAGGCATGTTGCAATACATGAAGGCCATGGAACAACTCATCATCGAAGCCGCCATCACCGGGGACTACGGCAAAGCCCTCCATGGCTTTACCCTCAACCCCCTCATCCCCTCCGGCTCACTGGGGAAGAAAATCCTGGACGAGCTACTAGAGGCCCACAAGGAGTACCTGCCGCAATTTATAGCCGAATAAAACGATGGAGCGACATATGCACTGTGAGTGATTGCGTTTCACAAAGGCATGTTTGACAGACAGCATCAACATTTCGTTTTTAGGAGGTTCTAAAATGCCCTATCGGTATGATTTGCATTGCCACACAAAAGAAGGAAGCAAGTGTAGCGATATATCTGCTAGACAAATGGTTGAAATTTATAACGAAATCGGCTTTTCGGGTTTTTGCATAACAGACCACTTTACGGGTAGAATGACTGCACTGTCTGGTGAAACGGATTGGGAAGAACGTGTTAATTATTTTTACGATATATACACTGTAGCACATGAAGAAGGAAAAAAAGTGGGAATGTCCGTTTTCTGGGGAATTGAATATTCACTTGCACCTAATATCGACCAACCTACACAAACAACAGGCGCAGATTTTATTTTTTTAGGCACAGAAAAAGAATGGTTGTTGCATAATAAAGATGCCTTTCGCGAAAAGCCCGCCAATTTGTTCAAAATGGTACGTGATGCCGGAGGTTTTATAATTCATGCACATCCAATGTTAAAAGAAGAGTTGCAACTTTTCCCATATTATGTTGATGCTATTGAAGTAATTAACGGAGGAGTTGACGATGCTTGCAATGAGAATGCGAAAACCTACTCAAAAATGTACAACCTTATAAAAACCGCTGGTTCAGATATACACAGATTCGACCATAAATTGATTGCCGGAATGGAAACGGAAAAACCTTGTCATACGGTGAATGAACTTATTGATGCTATAAAGAGCAAACAAGCAAAGCCGTTTTCTATGGAAAGGCAAGTAACTGATTATTGGCAACACAAACAAAACCATGCAAGCGAATACCGTCGTAGATTAAAATAATTTCTCATTAAGAACATTTTCTACAGTATGAAAGGAGTATCACCACAGACGGCGGAATGAGCCGATTGATGCTTTACCATAACGATAATGGGTGGAGGCTGGAGGGCTAGGGAAATTGCGAACGGTTGCTTTATGGATTATCAACTTTGGGATATTGGAAATTATCATTGCAGGGCTAATCGCCGTGAATGTGCTGACCTTCGTGCTGTATGCAATAGATAAGCGCAAAGCCGTAAAAAAGAAATGGCGCATAAGCGAAGCCACGCTGATTTTCTTCACCCTTGCCTGCGGCGGTATTGGCGCATTTCTCGGCATGAAGCTGCTTCGGCACAAGACCAAGCACACAAAATTCAAGGTAATGGTTGCGGTTGGCTTGATTATCGCCTTTATTCCTGCGATTCATGTCATTCACGGGCTAACCCTTGACCGCATTATCCGCTATGTAGAAGTTGCGTTTGTGTCTGAAAATTGGCCGCCGGAGCTTAACGGCTACCGCATTGCGTTCATGGCTGATTTTCACTCCATGACACGGCAGGAGATGTATGATGTCCACACAGAGCTTAATAATCGCAACCTTGACCTTGTTCTGTTGGGCGGGGATTTTTCAATGCGAAACCCCGAACTTGGCGACAAGTTTGAACTAATTTCACAGATACATACCCGCGACGGCATTTTCGGTGTAGAGGGCAACCATGATGACTACGCACGGATATTTGCGAAAATGGAACGGTTAAATATTCGTCCGCTTAATAATGCCGGGGTGCAAATCCATGAGGGCTTTCACTTGGCGGGGGTTCATGATGCGTGGAACAGAAACCCAGACATCGCACTGGCTACATCAGGCGCAAGCACAGACGATTTCGTTCTACTGCTCACGCACAACCCAGACATCACCATGACACAGCCCACCGATGGTATTGACCTTATTCTTGCAGGCCACACCCACGGCGGGCAGATTACGTTCTTTGGTATACCGCTATACCTCTTGCGGGGGAGCATATCGGACTATGGTATGCGCTTTGCACATGGCTTTTTGGAAAGCGCGGACGGTGCGCCCATCTTCATTACAAGGGGTATAGGCAGATATTATAACGTGCCGCGCATTTTCGCACGGCCGGAAGTTGTGATTTTTACAATGCATAGCCGAATAAAAAAATAACATGTACACAACACTATCCATTGCGTACACGTTATTTTCGCGCCTTTCAACGAACGCGACCCAGAAGGGGCTCGAACCCTCGACCTCCGGCGTGACAGGCCGGCACTCTAACCAACTGAGCTACTGGGCCAATAAATGGCAAAACGGCAAATGTCGCGCACCGAGGGTCATTATACGAGAGGAATACGAGCGTGTCAACACGAACATGCAAAAGAGCGCGGGAAACGCCTAATCTTGACATTTGCGCATAATCCGGGCATAATCGGCGCATGATAAAATGGATATATTAAACATTTATTCCATAATCAGAATGGATGATTTCATTGACCACAACCACGCAACCTACACAACTTAGGCTGGGCGATGTCCTCAAGGAAGCGGGCCACGTAACCGAGGAACAGATTCAAAGCGTTTTCGAAATCCAAAAGCAAGCCGGCACCAAGAAACGCTTGGGCACGCTTTTGCTTGAGAACAATATAATAACGGAAATGAAGCTCAACACCGCCCTATCGAAGCGGTTGAACATCCCCTACGTATCCATGCGCGACGCGCCCATTGACCTGGAAGCCGTCAAGCAAATCCCCAAGGCCATCGCCGGCAAGCACTGCCTTATCGCCATCTCGGAAGACAAGGGCATTCTGCGTGTCAACATCAACGACCCGCTGGACTATTATGCCATTGAGGACATTAAGCTCATCACCCACAAGGCCATAGACATCCAGGTGTGCAACAAAGCCGAAATTATACAAGCCATTAGCGAATCCTACGCCGAAATCGAAACCCGCAAGGCCGCCACCGGAGCCAACGCCACCGCCATCGCCGCCACTGCCTTGGGCTATGTGGACATCTCCGAGGCGGCGGACGATACCCCCATCGTCACCTTGCTCAACTCTACGCTGTACAAGGCCCATTCCTCCGGTGCCAGTGACGTACACATCGAGCCCTTCGACGAGCTGACCCAGTTCCGCATCCGCGTGGACGGCCTGATTGTAGACTACCTGACCCTCTCCATTTCCCTGCACAACTCCATTGTGGCCCGCATAAAAATCCTGGCCGGGATGGACATAGCGGAAAAGCGCGCCCCACAGGACGGCCATTTCCGCGCCAAGTTGCAAGACATTGATATCAACGTCCGGGTTTCCAGCTTGCCTACGGTTTTTGGGGAGAAAATCGTCATGCGCTTCATGGGCCAGGCCGCCCAGATGGACAACGCCAACACCTTCGGCATGGAGCGCGACGATTACGAAAAGATGCTACAGGTATTGCAGGTGCCCCACGGCGTTATTTATTTGACGGGCCCCACAGGCAGCGGCAAAACCACCACCCTGTACATGATTATGGAAATGCTGGCCAAGCGCAACGTAAACATTTCCACCGTAGAGGACCCGGTGGAGCGCAATCTGGCCCGCATCAACCAGACCCAAATCAACCCCCTGGCCGGGCTGACCTTCGAAACCGCCCTGCGCTCCATTTTGCGTCAGGACCCGGACATCATCCTCATAGGCGAAACACGGGACACCGAAACCGCCAGCATCGGCGTCCGGGCCGCCCTCACGGGGCATTTGGTGCTTAGCTCTTTGCATACCAACGACGCGGTTTCCGCCGTGGTGCGGTTGCTGGACATGGGCATAGAGGATTACCTGCTGGCCAATTCCCTTGCCGGGGTGGTGGCTCAGCGGCTGGTGAAAAAGGTATGTAAATTCTGCCTGGAGGAATACGCGCCGGGGGAAAACGAGTTGCGGCTGGTAGGGGACTACCGCCCCACGGCCTTGGTCCGGGGCACGGGTTGCCACAATTGCAATAACACAGGCTACAAGGGCCGGGTGGCCATACACGAGGTTTTGGCCATCGACCCCCGCATACGCTCCATGATTTCCGCCAACGCGCCCACCGAGGACATATACAGCTATATAAGGCAAGAGAATAAAATGAAATTCCTGCAAACCAGCTTGCAAAAGCTGGTATATGAAAAGAAGACCAGCATCGAGGAGCTGTTAAAGCTCACCTATTTCGTGGAGTAGGAGGCACCTATGACCATCGCCGATTTAATGCGCACCGCCCGGGAAAGACGGGCCAGCGACATTCATCTCACCAAAGCGCGCAACCCCATCTTCCGCATCGACGGAACCCTACAAGAGACCGAATTTGCTCTTTCCCCCCAGGAAAAGGTGGCCCTCATTCTCTCCATGCTGGGGGACGCCCAGCGCGAAGCCGTACATAACGGCCAGGACGTGGACATGTCCTACACCATAGACGACAACCTACGCCACCGGGTAAACATCTTCCACCAGCAAAACGCGCTGGCTTGCGTCATCCGCATCATCAACGCCAACACCCCCACCTTTGAGGAATTGAACACCCCCGAGGCCATCCGCAAGCTGGTGGACGAACCCCGGGGCCTGATTCTCGTCACCGGCCCCACCGGCTCGGGCAAGTCCACCACCCTAGCCGCCATGATTGACTATATCAACACCCACCGCGCCTGCCACATCCTCACCGTAGAGGACCCGGTGGAATACGTCTACACCCAAAAAAAGGCCCTCATCCACCAGCGGGACGTAGGCCATGATGTGCCCTCCTTCTCCGCCGCCTTGCGCTCCGCCATGCGGGAAGACCCCGATGTCATCCTCGTGGGGGAAATGCGGGACTACGAGACCATTTCTGCCGCCGTCACCGCCGCAGAAACGGGCCACCTTGTCCTTTCCACCTTGCATACCACCGGCGCGGCCTCCACCGTGGACCGCATCATCGACGTTTTCCCCCCCCACAACCAACAGCAAATCCGCACCCAGCTCGCCGCCGTCCTCAAAGGCGTCATCACCCAAACCCTCGTCCCCAAAGCCTCCGGCCAGGGCCGCGTGGCCGCCTTCGAAATCATGCTGGGCACCGACGCCGTCCTCAACCTCATCCGCGAAAACAAGGGCCACCAGCTCAACTCCACCATCCAGACCGGCACCAAGCAGGGCATGGTGCTCCTGGACAATTATCTGGCCAGCCTGGTGCGCAACGGCACCATCAAGCTGGACGCCGCCCTGGAAAAAGTGCACAACCGGGCAGAGTTCATGAGCGAGGTACAACGGGTGTAGAATATATGATTGTCAATACAACAGAAATATTTGAAGACCGGGGAACAACCCGCGTGAACAGCTTAAAAGGGAGCATGGTATGATGGATGTTATGTATTATAATTTTACTCCCCATCTGCCCAAGCCGTGGAACCGGATACATCCCTACCAGCTGACCGCAGTAAAAAAGCTTTGTGAGAATGGTTTTTCACCGGACGTGGAAGCCGTTCACCTTTTCGGAAGCAGTTTGGATTTGACTTGCCATATCCACAGCGACTTGGACTTATATGTAATCACCAGCAACCCGGATGTATTTGCAACCTATGAACAGGTGTACACCCTGTGCCTTCCTTTGAAAAAGCCTTTTGATATTCTGGTTGCCTCCCCTGATGATTACAGGGAATATCAAGACAAGAAGGGTAGCGTTGAATGGAAAGTATTGAATGAGGGGATATGCATATATGCCAAGCAAGCGGATAACATTGCTGGATAGAGCCAAAGCCGATTTATTCACGGCAAAAACCATGCTGGCCACCGCACCAGACGATGATGTGGTGGTGGATGTATGTGCATACCATTGCCAGCAATGTGTTGAAAAAACCGTAAAATTCTTAATTCTGCTACAAGGTGAAAGCTATGCCCCTGACCATCGTTCCCATGTATACCTTGAAGAGTTGAAAGATGAAGAGATGAAATCAATGGTAGAGCAAATTGGACTAAGAATTGATGCATGGGCTACCACCATCCGATATCACCACACCATCCTTTCAAACAGGCAAGCCGTATCGGAAATTATCGGGGTGTGCGAAAAATTAATTGCCATGGCAACCCATGCGCTTCCGCTGGGGGAGGAATGATTTGCATAAAAAACGCCGCACGCAAAAAGCATACGGCGGGGCCTTGGTCACGCAAAGTAAATCATTGCCTTGGTCTGGCTTGATTCGGTGGTTTGATACAATGGATATGCGCATATCGTGTTGCGGGTTTATTGCGATTACCTGACCAAGGCATAAGCGTAACAGCAACAGGGAAGTCCGGCGGGGAGCGGTGCGGTCCGTTTCAGGGCCGAAGCCCCTTCCGAAGGTGGCAAAACCCGTCCATGGCTAATCGGCGGCCTTGCAACTGCTACGGGGATATAGTAGCACATATGTTCTGTTTGTCAATGCGTGTAATTGAATTGTAATAAAAATACCCTTGCATGTTTGGATGTAATTGCTGTGGGTACCACCGGCGACAGAGCCGTATGGATAACCACGCCTTATAAATAACATAATATATGTTGCACACAGCAACATTAAAAGAGGAGAATGGATATGAAAAAATTATGGCAAAACAGGAAAAAGGGCTTCACGCTGGTGGAGCTGATTGTGGTCATCGTAATTATAGCGGTGCTGGTGGCCGCGCTGACCCCGGCGATAATGGGTGTGGTGAATAGGGCAAATATAGCAGCAGACCGGTCGGATGCGAATGCGATACTTGTTCAAGCCCAAGCCTTTCATGCTGTGGGGGGAGCTGGTCAATCTGATATTATAATGCCCGGTTTGCGTGGAGGTACGTTGTATCCCACTGATGTGACCTTTGGCCCAACTAATATACCCACTGGATTTAGAGTGACTACTGATGGTGCTGGCGGCTGGCGCAGTACCGGTGAATTAATTGAACTTGGCATCGGCTGGTAAGTCGCCCCACAGGGGAATTGTCCCGCAACAATAAAATCACCCCATCCACTAGAAGGAGGCTACCTTATGGCACGCGAGACAGAAGCATTGCTAAGGACATTGCTTTTCAATGTGCGCCGTTCAAAGACATTGGCGGAAGCCGAAGCGGTTATTCGGGCGGCATGTACTAAGGACGATATTGACAGCGTAGAGCAGGAAATCGCTAGACTAAAGGAGCCGCGTGACAATCCCTGAGCCGATACGAAAGGAAAATAATCATGGCCATAAAGCGCGAGTTGAGAACAAATCAAGAGGGCAAGTTGTTCATCACTATTATGTAGCACGAATGCTGGAAGATGGAAAATTGAACAGGCCAAAGATTATCTGAACGTGCTTGGCGAAAATGCACCATCCGGGATGGGCACTGATGATGAATCTAATTACGAAAGCAGGAATGTAATGCCGTCTTCGGAACGCGATGTTCTTTATGAACTTGAAAGCCAACTGTTCATTTGGGATAAAATTAAGGCAGAGCGTAACAAAACAAAGCACGGCATATCATTTGAAGAGGCCGCCACTGTATTCATGATTGACGGAGCGGAAGAGTTTGAAGATACCAGTCATTCTGATGATGAGGAGCGGATTATTGTCATCGGATTAAGCCGGGGGATGCGTATTCTTACCGTCGTTCATTGTTGGCGCGAAAATGATATGATTATCAGGATAATTTCTGCCAGAAAGGCAACAAGCTTGGAAGAAAAGCTGTGGAAGAGGTGATGTGCGTGAAAGCCGAATATGACCTAAGCACCATGAAGCGCAGGGGGCATCCCCTTCGTGAAAGGATATCGCGGGGCGAAATAAAACTGATAAATCCCTTGGACATTCCAGACAGGGAAGCAAAGCTGGCCGCACTCCCCCCCGATGAGCGAGCGTCCGTCACCGAGTTTCTTAAAACGCTTCGAGATGTAAGGAGCGAATAGCCCGCGAGATGAATACGAGAACATATTGTGCGCGTTTGAAAATGAAAATTAAAAAACTGCGCATACTAGCTGTGGGTGCGCTGGCCCTTGCCGCGCTGGTTCTTGTTTTCTTACGGTATGGTCTGTCCTGGATGTTGCCCCTGGGGTGGGCGGTGGCGGCGGTATTGCTGGTGGTGGCGGTTATTGACTTCGACACCCGTGAGATACCGGACAAATGGGTGCTGGCGTTGGTTCCCCTGGCGGTGGCGGCGGTATGGGCGCAACCGGAGGTGAACTTGCTTTCGCGTGGGATTGGTTTTTTGGCGGTCAGCTTGCCTATGCTGGGGCTGGCGGTGTTGATTAACGGAGCCTTTGGCGGCGGGGACATTAAATTGATGGCAGTGTGTGGTTTTTTGCTGGGGTGGCAACGGGTTTTGCTTGCGTTTTTTATCGCCGTGTTGCTGGCCGGATGCTGGATTGGGTATCTTTTCGCCCGGGGGCGGGCCAAGCGGGGCCAGCATATCGCCTTCGGGCCGGCCTTGTGCGCGGGGGTGTTTGCGGCCTTGCTTTATGGCAATGAAATTATAAGCTGGTATGTGGGTTGGTTGATGTTTTATGCCTAAGTATCGCTACAGCGCGCTGGATGTGAACAATATAAAGGTGATGGGCGAGGTAGATGCCCGTGACGAGGATGATTTTCGCCGGATAATGCGGGGGCGGGATTTGTTCCCCACGCGCTTCAAGCCCCTGGACGAGAAGAGGCATAGCTATCGGATTAAGGCCAACGAGGTGGCGGAGTTTTGCCGGCAGTTGTCCGGGATGATGGGCAGTGGCATAACGGTGGTGCGGGCCATGGAAATCGTCAAGGAGCGGGACCACGCGCCCAAGCTGAGGGCCATATACGATAAGCTGTACCGGGATATCCAGCAGGGGATGGCCCTGTCGGATGCCATGCGCGTCCATGGCAATTCCTTTCCCTTGCTGTTGGTCAACATGGCGGCTTCCGGGGAGGTCAGCGGCAAGCTGGAAACGGTCATGAGCCGGATGGCTATCCATTACGAAAAGGAGCACCGGCTCAACGGCAAAATAAAGAGCGCGATGCGCTACCCCAAGATTCTGGCCTTTGTCACCGTTGTGGTGGTTTTGATTATTTTCCTGGTGGTACTGCCCCGGTTCTTCGGGATGCTGGAGGACTTTGATTTGCCGCTGATTACCCGTGTGGTGATTGGCTTTAGCAATGTTTTGATGCGCGGATGGTATATTATCGTCATTGTCTTATTGGTACTGGTTGTCGCCGCGCAGTATGTGCTCTCCCTTTATCCGGTGCGGCTGGCCTTCGACAAGGCGAAGTTGCGGTTGCCGGTGGTTGGGCGATTGTTGCGCATTATTTACACCGCACGGTTTTCCCGTACCTTGTCGTCGCTGTATTCCAGCGGGGTTTCCATGATACGCTCTTTGGAAATCACCGGGACTGTGGTGATGAACGCCTATATCGAAAGCCAGTTCAAGGACCTGGTCAAAGATGTACGCAACGGGGAGTTGTTGTCCACCTCGGTGCGTAAAATCGAAGGCTTTGACAAGAAGCTGGCCAACACGGTTATGATTGGCGAGGAGGCCGGGCGGCTGGACGATATGCTGGTAAGCACGGCGGATTCCTTTGAATACGAGGCCGAGGAAGCGACCAGTGCCTTGGTGGCCCTTTCCGAGCCGGTCATGATTGTGGTGATGGCCGGAATCATCATGGTGGTTTTGCTGTCGGTTATGCTTCCGATGGCTACATTATATGACACATTCTAACTTGTAGGTGATTATGAAATCGTCGGTTTATATTTCCGCTGAACAGATACAGGTGCTGGGCTTTGTGGGGAAGACGGTGCAAAGCGTGGCTACCTTTCCCTTGCCCGAGGGAATCATGTTCAATGGCAATATCATGGACGCGGCCTTCCTTTCGGAATGTCTGGCCGGCATGAAGGCCGATTACCCTGCCTTGTTTAAGGGCGGGGTATCGCTGGTGGTGGACGGCTCCTCCATTTTGACCCGCAGGCTCACCACCCCCAGATTGCGGCATGGGCAATACCTGCAACGGGTGCGGGACGATTTTGTGGATTCCATCAGCGACACCCATGACCTGGTTTGCACCTACAAGAAATTGGGCGACGGCACCATTCTGGGCTGTGGCGTGAGCAAGGCCCAGGTGGACAGCTATCTTTCCACCTTCAAGGCGGCGGGGATAAAGATTGCCTCCATTCATGTGGGCGCGGAGCTGTTATACGCCATGGTGAAGGCCACCCCCCAAATGCAGGACGCCACGGTGGTGGTCAATGTGCTGGATGGCAACACCATGCTCTCTGCGGTTTTCGTCAAGGGCAGTAACATCATGATGCAACGCACCCGCCTGTATGGCGACGAAAAGGAAGCGGTACACGGGCAAATCATCGAGAGCTTGAGCAATTTGAACCAGTTCGCCCAGTCCCAGAAGCACGACGCGATATCCCACAGCTTTTACCTGGGCATGAGCGGCCCGGACGTGTACACCTTGGGGGAGATGAATATCCACGAAGGGATTCGGATAAGCCCCCTGCATTTGGAAACCGGCTCCGACGCCGTGCCCCCCGAGGCGCATTTCGCCAGCTTGAATATCCTCTACGGCCAGGAGGGCATGGATTTGATTAAGGCGCGGCGCGCCTTGGATAGCTATATTCGAAGTAAAAAGCCCAAGAAACACTGGATTCCGGCCCTTGCGGGGTATGCCTTGGTCATGCTGGTGGTGGCCGGGTACCTTTGGTGGCAGTTGCGGGACGTGGACGGGCGTATCACGGAAATCTATGATTTTATCCACCGGCCGGATATTATCGCCACCCACGCGGAGCTAGTTGAAATGATACGCATAACCAACGATATAGAGCGGATATCCCGCCAGTTCAATGACCGTATGGATTGGGAAGCGTCCCTTCCCACCGCCGCCAGCCATCTGATGGAGCGCATACTCTTCGGCCACGGGATGGATGTGTATGTGACGGCCTTTGATTTCAACGAAGCCACCGGGGTTGCCCGGGTAAGCGCGATTACCCGGGATGCGCGTATGGCCAACGATTACATCCATTCGCTCTATGACCGGGGCATTGCGGAAAACGTGGTGTATACCGGCTATACCGTGGGCCCGGAGGGCTTGTTCAGCTTCAGCATTGACATATACCTCGCCGTAGAGGAGGGGTATTATGTCCACTGAAAAAAAGGGCTTCACCAAGCGGGAGAAGCGGTTGCTGATTCTTATGGGCATCGTGGGCTTTACCGCGCTGATGGTCATGTATGTCATCATCCCCTTCCATAATCGGCTACAGGACGAACGCGCCCGCTACACCACGCTGGCATGGGAGCGGACGCAGTTGCAACAGCTTTTGGCCGGGGACCAGCGCGTGCGGGAAAACAACGTCGCCGCCATGGGCCATTTCTACACAGCGCGGGAACGGTTCCTGAACGAATCCCATATTAGTGAAATAGGCCGAATGCTAACCAACCTGTGCCTGGACCACGACCTGGCCGTGCTGAGCCAGCGGCTTTCTGCGGCGGAGGTACACGAGGAATGGACGGCCTTCAAGGTTATGAGTGTGGATAAAATGGTGAGCGGAAGCTATCGCGACATAAAACGCCTGATGGACACCGTGGAGCAAACGGAATATCTGCGCATTACCCGTGTTTCCTTTAGCATACTGCCCCTGGGGGACGGCGAATGGGAGCACACCCTGGACAGAGTTTCCCTAAGCCTTGAAGTAATCATGATGCGGGATTTGGAAATGTGATGCATATGAAGCAGATGAATTTGCGGTATGGCCGCCGGGGTTTTACCCTGACGGAGGTCATTATCGTCCTTGCAATCATAGCCATACTGGCAGCGGCGGCTACCCCGGCGTTGTTTTCCATGATAGAAAACGGGCGGCATATGAACCGCATGAACATAGCACGGACGGTATATCTGGCCGCCCAGAACCGCCTGACGGAAATGCGGGTGCTGGGGCGGCTGGATGGATTTGTGCAGGACGCCCAAGATAATTGGGGGGATTACTTCGGGCGGGTTGCCCGGCCGGGGGTTGCGCTACCCCCCGGGGACGCGGGCAACGTAAATGATATTTATTTTATCGGCCTTCCCGCTTCGGGCGGCAGGGACAACCCGGTGGCGGCCCTCCTCGCCCCGGTGCTGACCTATCAGGAAGTATTGAACCACGCCATCGTGATTGAGTTTAATGTGGTCACGGGCGTGGTTTTGTCTGTTTTCTACAGCGATACACAGCCCTTCCTGGGCTATACCGGAAGCGGCGGCACAGAGGATATCTCCGGCGTGCGGGGCATGGGCCCGGGGGGCTATGAAGGCGAACACGCCCGCGACCGCAGGCAGGGCTTCTTCGGTGTGGGGTATACGGGGCGGTTGCCCGATGACCCGGAGCTAAACCGGAATGTGTGGGTTTCCTTGTTCGACAGCTATGTTGACGGCCCCCCCGCCGGCTATCCGGCCTTGGGCGGCAACCGCCATAATATTTTATACGCGAAAATATTCATACCCCGGGACGCCGCGCTGCTGGAGCTGAACCCGCAGTTCAATGTGAACATAAACGGTGTGGCCCAGGACAGCTTCAGGCTGAGCGACGGGCTCGGCTCGGCCTTTGTACCTAACGGACGCTACAGGGCAGACACAGCGGAATACATTGTGGTGGTCTGGATTTTGGATTATGTCTCCTATCCCTTCAACCCGGCCAACAGCGTCAGCCGGTTCAACCCCGCCCCCGATGTGCCCATACGGGTGGGCGTGGATGTGGTGGATAACGCGGCGGTGTCAAACCCACGGCATCCCTTCTTCTCCACCCAGGGCTCCGGCGCGGGCACCTTTGCCATCCGCTCTGCCCGGCATGTGCACAATATCCGTTACGCAAGCCTACGCGACACGGACAGCAACCCCCTCTCGGCGGTATATACCTTTACCATGGCGCGGCACATCGACTTGAACGACGGCACCCACTCATCCATCGGCAATTTCACCCCCATCCCCCATTTCAGGGGCACCTTCGACGGCGGCGGCTTCACCCTGTCGGGCTTGCGCGTGGAAAACACGGGCAACGCAGGGCTTTTTGACGCCCTTCTCTTTACCCCGAGATTCAACACCCGCGCTACCGTACGCAATCTGGTGCTGTACGCGCCGGAGATTGTGGGCGGTACCGGTTACGCCGGCAACGCGGGGGCAGTGGCGGGGATTTCCGGGGGGCTTGTCGCCGGGGTGCAGGTTATTAATCCGGTTGTAGCCGGAAGAATCGCCGGTGGCATTGTAGGGCACAACGAAAACGGCGTGGTGCGCGATACGGTGCTGGTATCGGATTCCCGCCACACCCCTGTGTACGGAACGACCCAGGCCGGCGGCATGGTGGGCTTCAGCCTGAACGGTACGCTGGAGCGGTTGCTTATGCTGGCTGTGGCACCCGGGGACGCCTATGAGATATTCCCCATTGTGGGGTATTGGGCCTATCTTGACGCGGCCGCGCCCACCGCCACTGTGCTGGATTCATTATTGTATCTGCATGGTACAGCCTTGCGCCCAAGGCCGATACCCCCCGGCGCAAGCCTCCCCTTCAACGCCGCGCCCCGTGTATATGGGCGGCCTGTGGGCACCTTGGATGTCCGGGCCATCGCGGGTGGGTGGCCGGGCTGGGCACCTTCGGCTGTCACCGATGAAAACGCCATGGATATAGACCGGTTTGAAGCGGACGCGGATTATCCGTATCCCATAGCACTTTCTCTGCGAATACGTGAAGGCACCCTTGCCGCAGGTGGCGAGGGCAGATGGCCCGTAACCCTTGCCCAAGCCAAGGGGGATATCGGGTTTGACAATATTGTTTACTTCGAAAGGGCTGAAAACGGGGGGGCGGCAAGCTACGGCTTCTACCATCCGGGGGCAAGTGCCCTTCCCCCGTTGCGAAGCGGGGCGCAATACAGCGTAGCCCGCGCCGGATATATGCTGGTTGTTGACATCGACGCGCTGGGAGAGGAAATCGCACACATCACCGATTTGGACGGGTTGCGGCTTTGGGCGCGTCCGGTGTCGGGGGATGTATGGACGGAATTGCTGGACTACACGGCCTTGGAGCTGGGCCATGCCGGGCTTGACGGGCTGTACGCGGCGGAGCTTCCCTTGGAGGCGTTTGCTGATATTGTCACCGGCCAGAGCGACGGCAGGTATATCCCCCTGGAAATCGGCTTTAACTTCAGCGCGACAGGCACAGGGATGACCGCCTTGGGCTATGTGCATCCCTATTTCGCCCAGGCGTTGTTTTCCACCCCCGACCCGGATGAATTTGTTATCCGCACCCTGTGGCAGATGCAAAACATCAGCCATTTGACCTATACCGGGGAAACGGCTGGGCTGACCTTCCGCCAGACCCGTACGATGGACTATGCCCGGGACGGCCAGCCCGCGCCGGGCCTCGATGGGCGCAACGCGGTGGTGACGGGGGTTTTCGCGGGTAATTTTTACGGGCATAGCCTGGAAAATTCCGATGCGCCGTACCGTATTAGCAATGTGGCCATCAGCGGCACCGCCAACGCGGGCGTCTTTGAAAGCAACGCGGGCAGGATACAGGACATAATCATTGAGAACCCACGGATATTCAGCCAGGTGGGCAATGCCGGGGGTCTGGTGGGGGAAAACACCGGGCACTTGGCGCGGATTGTCGTGCAAAGCCCCACGGTGCGCTCCCTTACCGGAAATGCCGGAGGCATAATAGGCTTGCACGGCGGCGGCAGTGCCCGCATTTTGTATGTACGCTATGAAGAGGGCCGACTGCCCCAAAGCAATAACGCCCCCGATTACCGTATAACCGGCATCCGTGCCGGGGGCATTGCCGGCATGAGCAACGCGCCCATTGCACAGGCTACCTTCCAATCCGTCGCCGCCTTGCCCCATGTGACGGGCACCGTTACCGGGGGTATGGTTGGGCTGGCCGGCGGCGCGGGCACCATGGCACACTTCCTTATGCTGGCCCCCGCACCGGCTACCCTTGGCCAGTTGCGCCCCATCGTGGGGGAACACAGCGGGCATCCCCCCGGCCTTACCTTGTTTTATCTCTCCGGCATTGCCATTCGCCCGGTGGTGGTGGAATACAACCCCGCGCCGCCGGAGGGGGAAACGAGAATCGGCCAGGGCTTGGATACGCTGGGCATTATGGAGCATATCCAAGGGCCCGAATGGAGCGGTTTTTGGGAAACTTCCGAGTTGCTAAACGACCCGGCAACCCAGGCCATGCTGGCCCTTTCCCTGGACAATCCCGTCAATCCCTATCCCCAACCCCTGGGCACCAACGCCTATGACAGGACGGGCACCCCCGATACCCCCTGGCAGTGGCCCATCGCGGTAAGCGGCAGTATTTATCTGCGCAACATCTATTATTTCGAGGAATACGATAGCGGTACCTTCGGGTTATACATTTCTCCGGCGGTGGGGGGCATCCTTGACCGGCCGCCGCCACTGCAAGGCGACCGCCCCGTGACACGGGCGGGATATGCCGTTGTGCTGATGCGCCCGGAGGCACCGCCTCCCACCTTGGGTGTGTATGCCCGGCCCGCCGGGGCCGGCGACGCGGCGTGGGTACGCATACCCACCCACGGAGGCTTCGCCCCCGGCGGGTACGGCGTGGCCCATGGAAGCGGCGCGGCCCGTTTCTGGGTGGCCAGCCTGAACCTGGACGCGCTGATTCAAGCCTTCGGCACAGACGGCGATTTGACCCGTCCACTGGAGCTGACCTATGGGCATGTTGGCGGCGTGCCCAGCGAGGAAAGCTTCGGCTACTTGCACCCCTTCTTTGCCCGGGGGCAAACCCTGGACTACACACGGCCCGGAACAGACGGGGCCCACGCCTATCTCGTCCGCACCCCATGGCAGTTGCAAAACATCAGCCGCATGACGGCGGCAGGCCACACCCAGGGCGTATATTTCCGCCAAAACCGGGACATGCGCCTGGACAGGGACACCGGCCCGGGGGCGGGCTTCATCCCCACCAACCCCGATACCCCCGTCAACGCTGTGGTGCGGGGCATCTTCCACGGCACCTACGACGGCGCGTTTTACCGTATCGACAACGCCACCCTTGCCCCTCCGGGGGACACGGATTTGCCCACGGGGCTCTTTGCGCACAACGCGGGGCTGATTGAGCGGGTCATCGTGCGCCATTCCACCTTTGCCGGGAACGAAAACGTGGGTGCGGTAGCCGGGCACAACGACGGCTACATTGAACGCAGCGGCGTGGAGAATACCACCGTATCCGGCACGAACCGGGTGGGGGGCTTTGCGGGCACCAACACCGGCGAGGTATCGGACGTGTATTTCCTCTCCCTCAATGCGCGCTTGGAAATACCCGTACAGGGAACGGCAACGGGGGCGGCACGGGCAGTGGGCGGCATTGTGGGCCACAACGCACAGGACGCCTTGGTGACTCACGCCTTTTACCTCGCGCCCGCGCCCAGGGTAGTGGAAAACGGCAATTACTTTTTCAACCCCATCGTAGGGGCGGGGGAAGAGGCCAAGATAGTGGAGGTATCCGACGGATTCCCCTATTTTATCGGCGTTGACGGCGAGATTATCCGTGAAGTGGCCACCACCTTCTTCCTGCGCGGGCACCAGCACGCCCTTACAGGCGGTGCCCCCGGCGCGGACAGATGGATAAGCGGCCCGGCCCACGGCCATTACAACCGGTTCCGGGGTGACCGGGATGAACTGGGACGCCCAACCCATGAAATAAGGCTGGGCGGCTCGGGGCAAATCACCTATTTATTGCAATTGGACTGGATGGAGTTCATCTACCAATCCAATTTGGAAAACTGGCGGCAGGTTTTCGGCTTCCCCTACCCGGTATTGTACGGCTCCCGCCCCCCGGAGCTGTGGCCCATGACCCACAGCCCCCCCAGGCCCGAGCAGGTGGACAGCGACGATTGGGCCCCCTGGGATGTCTTAACAGACCGGGCCCTCGCGCCTGAGCTTGTAAACCCCAACTTTGCCATGCCCTTGGCTCACCCGGCAGACTGGCGCGCCTCGGGCCGTCCCGGCGCGTCGGGGGATACCCGGCGTATATACGTGGACATGGACCACGTACCCGGATGGTTTACCCGCCCGGTGCTCCCGGGGGATTTTACCGCTGGCACCTATGCGGGGTGGCCCAGATGGCGGCTGATGGAGCTACAGGAGCCCATCAACCACGACAGGGCTATGTTCCATGACTATGCCTATTCCAACTTCGAGGGACGCTTTAACAATCCCAACAATGTTGTTATCTCCCCCTTCCGGTACGCGGAGCTCAACGCGGAAACCGCGGGCACCTTGTACCAGGTCATCCCCACGACGGCGGGCGCGCAATTCTATTATTCCTTTTTCCACACCACCCGAACCCAGGGCGCGGGTCAAATACGGGCCGACCGGATGCATTTCTACCTTACCCCCTTTACCGCCCACGATGGCCCCGGCGGTTTAATCCCGGTGGAGAACGCGCCCGCCTTGGCGGCCCGTGACGGGATAATGCGCCTTATACGCCCGGCGGTAACGCCGCGTATGACCCGAACCGGTACCGGAACCGCCGTGGGTACGGGGGTTGTCCCGGCGGGAGCGGCACGCAACGCCAATGCCACCGCCTGGAACCCCCTGGCCTGGAACACAGTGGCCTATGGCCGCGCCAATTATCCCCACGCCGACGTGAACCAGCGGTTTAACCTGGCGCACCACCGGGGCAGGGCGTATTTACAGCCCTTTGACGGCGCGGAAAGGGTGCAAAACATCCCCGCCAACGGGCAGGTGTATTTATATGACGTGTGGGTAGGCCCCCCCGTAGCCGGAACGGGTAACGAACGGCACCGCCCGGACGGCTTCGGCATCACCTTCTGGTCGCCTACCCCGTTGACTTTGGGTACGGCAACGGGCGACAACATGATTTACTTCTTTGACAGGCGTTGGAACCAAGCCGCATTTGCCCTGCGGGACGTGCGCATTGACATTAACCTTCCGGCACCCACCGCCGCCATACCCAACCGCGTCTTCCAAATGGATAACCTGGGCAACGGCTGGNGGAGTATCCCCAATCCCATCCCCCCGGGGACGCCGGGGGCTACCATCAGTTCCTTCCAGATAAGCGGCGTCAGGGGGACGGGTGCGGGTACAGTCATCCACCTTCCCAGAAATACCGCTGTTGCCACTAGCTTTGCCACTAATAATTTCATTGCAGGCAACAATACCGATACCGCCGCATTGACACGCCAAACCCACGCGGCTTTCAGCAACTGGGGCCCGGCGCACTCCGGCACCGCCGCTATCAACGCTGCTCGCCTTAATATGCCCGCCGCCACCCGCCCCGGCGGGGACGCGGTCATCCCCCTCGAAGGGATTACCCAAGCCCAATTCTTGACCGGCGGCTGGGCATGGCTGGCCCATGCCAGAACCAATGTCATCGGCTTCTGGGGCGTGGAGCACGGCTGGAGGCATTTCTACGGCGCGTATGAAATCAGCCCGGGGCAGACCATGACGGAGTTCGCCTTCCAGTCCCGCCGCCCGGATAGCCACAATGGCAATTTCCTTGACAATATCTCCCTGCGCTCCCCGGCCTTTCTGTCTGTTGACAAGCACGTGCGCGACGCCTCCGGTAGCGATGCCCGGTTCGTAAAGCCGGGGGATGTACTGCACGCCAGCGTACACATCAGGAACTGGGGCGAGGTTCCCGCAGACCGCATTGTGGTGAGAAGCCCCCTGTATCCCTTCAATCAATATGTATATCCCATAAACCCGGCCTCCGTGACCATAACCCGGGGAACCGGTGAACCGGTGACAGGGGCAACCTTCACCGGCACCACCGATGACGAATTTGTTGTCAATCTTCCCCCCGGCACCACCTTGGAGCTGAATGAAGTCATTATCATCACCTATGAAATCCGGGTGCGCTATGTCGTGCCCCTGGATGAGCCCGTCTCCACGCTGTTGTTCTTCTTCAGGACGCAAGCAACCGTCACCTTCCGGGAGGACAGCCAAAACAGGGCACTTATGATGACCGCCTTCCAAAACCGGGAATTTTCCAACGCTTCCGAGGTATTGCAAATCTTCATAGACCCCATCCGGCTGGACCAATGGGTGGAAACCTATGGCTTCACAGGTGCCCCCGGGGATGACCCGCTGGTGGGCAACCAATTTAACGTAACCCTTCGCGTTACGGACACGACCTTTGAAGAAACGGATGTCAGCAGTATCCGCACAGCGGGGCTGATTAGCATTAACCTTCCCTATGGCTTTGTCGTCAGCGACCGGGGCACATTGCCGGAATATGCCTTGATAACCCTCAATGTAGACGGCACCTACCGCATTGTCATACGCAACGCGAACCTGGGCCCGCTAAACCGCTATCTGGCGTTCACGTATACGTTGCAATATGTAGGCGACGGGTTCGGCGTTTCCTATGTGAGCCTGGAAGCGGAGTACCGCTATTTGTTCATGGACGACGCCACCACCGACCCCGTGCCCGTCATGCTTTCCTTCCCACAGCCCGTGGTGGGCATAAGGCCGCAACCCGTGCAGGAAGTGGAAGTGGGTGTGGCACGCGGCGGCTTCCGGGTATTGCACATGGAAGAGCTGGGGGGCTTGCGCACCAAGCTCATGGACGACGGCGGCTACGATGTGATAAGCCACATCATCGAGGTGTGGAACGCCGATGGCACGCGGGCATCCCTGGATGTAAACCAGAACCAGCACATCACCGTAGGCACCGGAAACGCCGTCTTTTCGGCGGTGCTCACGCCGGGCAATAATCTGGAAATGACCATGGGGCCCGATGTGCCCTTGGGGACGCGCTTCAACTTCTTTTTCCGCGTAAACCTGGTGGCCACAAGAGAGGGTGCCATGTCCTTTGACCTATCCTCGGGCTTGATACCCATACATGTGTATGCTGTGGACGATACTACGCAATAAGCGGGGGCTATCCCTGATATTCGTGCTGGTGGCCATGCTGGTGTTGCTGGCGTTGAGCGCGGGGGCCTTTACGGCGGCGGGGCTTAGCCACCGTGCGGTTTTTGCCCAGCAAGCGCGGAACCAGCGGATGCTGTATGTAGAAAGCATGGGGCTTGTACTGCGCGACGCCTTAAACGAGGAAAGGCCGCCGGGGGGCACCGTTGCGACCCTTACGGAAATAATATTGGAAGCGGTGTATGAGGCGTACCGGGCGGCCTTCGAAGCGCATTGGGCGGCCTTTGCAGCGGAGCGGACGCTCTTTGAGATAGCGCGGGAAATATATTGGGATGCACTGGCCGACTGGGAATATGCGGGTAGCCCTCTGGGGTACCGGCCAATAGCACCCCTAGTGCCTGTATTTGCCAACATGATGCCCGATGACATGCTGATGGAGGACGTGGTCATCGTCCTCGCCGCCGATGCCCCCGGCGAAGCGTCAAATGCGGGCTATGAAATCATCATACACGTGAGTAGCGAGAACTTTGCCCTGTCCTTGCTTGGCGGCGGCTTCAGCGTGCAGATGTACGATATCATCACTTTACAGCCCCTGCCTTACCTCACGCGCATTCCCGCAGAAATCGTTTTCAACGGATATGTCACCATAACCCAGCGGTTGTTTTTTGCTGGCGAGTTGGAAATGGAAGCCATGACGACCTTTCACTTTAATTATGGGCGCAGGGAAGCGGCGGGCTTTGGGGTTACGCTCCCGCTTATCCCCGAAATGCCCATAACCGCCATAGAGCTGGCTGATTTTTCCCTGATGAGCGAGCCCATTTTGGAGCGTGATTATGACCTGTACGGCTACCCGGGATACCTCCCCATTTTATGGGACAGATGGACGGTGAAAAACCATGAGATTTTTTAAACAGCAACCCCCGCGCCGGATGTCGGCCATAAACAAAAATATACGGGTTGTATTGGGAAGCACCGGAGGCGAAAGCCTGTTGGAAAGTATTATCAGCATCTTGATTTTCACCGTGCTGGTGGCGTCGGTGACGATGATATTGACGGTGTCCTTGGGCCTGACCGCCCATTCCTTCGAAGAAGCCCAGGCAAGACAGGACGCGGTCAACGCCGTGGTAATGGACCCGGGCGGCACCCCGGCCGTGGTAGCGTTTCGGGTATATCTGCGCGAGGAAACAGGGGACACACCCCTTTCACCGACGCTGAACCGGAATGTGCTTGTACGCACCCAGCTGGGCATCACGGCCTTCGCGCCGCCACCAGGGGATTCCACGCAATGAAAGGGGCCGCTATCCATCCTTTAACCAACCGGCGCGGCGTAACCCTGATGGAGCTAATCGTATCCCTCGTGGTTATCTCCCTTATCATGATTGCCGTCACCACGGTGTTCTCGCCCATGTTGCGCGCCTTCCAGCGCAACCATGCCCTGGCCGAGGCTAACACCATGCTGGACAATATCGCCATGCTTATCATGGACGATGTAAATAACGCCGTCGATATCCAGGGCGCGGGCGGGGCGATGCTAATTACAAGCAACACGCATACGGTAATATATACCATAGACGGCGGCGGCACCCGGGGGCACATCCTGCGAAACGGGCACAGACTTTTCGATGCCCAGTACTACCGGGGCAACACACTTTCCTTTTCCTGGAGCACAGACACCAGCGGCGGCGTGGCCATCGTCACCCTGACCCTCACGGTATACGGCGCGGAGGAAGGATGGCACCGCACACGCACCTATACCGCCCGCCCGCTGGGGATGGTTTCGCCATGAGCGGCGATGTGAGGGGGTTAAAATCCGCCTCCGGTATTTTGATTGGCGGCATTACATATCACGCATCGTTGCGCATGGAAGAACGGGGAATTTCACATGAGACATTGGTTGATTTAATAAAAAATGCGGCAATAATATACCCAGACAGAAACCCCGCGAGGATATGCCAGCAAAAAGACAGATGGAAACTTGTACTTGACAGAAATACGGGTGATATTGTAACAATAGTTGATTTAAGCAGTTAGGAGCGGATACCATGAATTTGTCAAATATACAACGAAGGTTTATTAACGATGAGTTTGGGCTAAGTGAAGCACAGTTTTACGGCTTGTCCCCATTGCCTCTGTGGAAGCTGAGGGAGGATTGTATCGACATTGAATGCTGTGAAGCGATGCTTGACACAAACGCCGCAACGGAGCGCGGAAACGTAGCGGCGAGTGTGGTTGACATACTATCCTCGATTCTGCCCAAAGAATGGAAGCAGAAAACACCCCCCGAGGTGGAGGCCCTGTATCCCGGAATTATGGCTTCAAAGGGGATTGAATTTTTTGACGGTTTGGCGGTTGCTGTGTAGTGTACACCCTCCTCACCACCCAAAACCGGGCGAAGCGCGCCGTTTTTTCCACGCCCCATGGCACGGTGCAGACCCCGGTGTTCATGAATGTGGCCACAGCCGCCGCCATCAAGGGAGCCCTCAACGCCGATGATTTGGTAACGGCCGGGTGCCAGCTGGCCTTATGTAATACCTATCACTTGCACCTGCGCCCGGGGGAGGAGGTTATCCGTGGCCTGGGCGGGCTCAGGAAATTCATGGGCTGGGCGGGGCCCGTGCTGACGGATTCCGGCGGGTTTCAGGTGTATTCCCTCAGCGGCCTGCGCAAAATCAAGGAGGAAGGCGTCACCTTCGCCTCCCATATAGATGGCAGGCGTATCTTTATGGGGCCGGAGGAAAGCATGGACATACAGGCCGCGCTGGGTACCACCGTGGCCATGGCCTTTGACGAATGCCCGCCCTATCCGGCGGCGCGAAGCTACATAGAGGCTTCCGTGGCGCGAACCACCCGCTGGCTTGCCCGGTGCAAGGCACGGCTGGAAGCCACCCAAAGCCAAGGGCGTTACACGCCTTTATTATTCGGCATCAACCAGGGCGGCACCTACGCCGATGTACGCGTGGCCCACGCCAGGGAAATCGCCGCCTTTGACCTGCCGGGCTATGCCATCGGCGGCCTGGCCGTGGGGGAAAGCCACGCCGAAATGTATCGCATACTGGACGAAGTCGTGCCGCACCTCCCCCGGGACAAGCCCACCTACCTCATGGGGGTGGGCACGCCGGAAAACCTGCTGGAGGCCATCGCCCGGGGGGTGGATTTCTTCGATTGCGTGTTGCCGGCACGCAACGGGCGGCACGGGCATGTCTATACCTCCCGGGGAAAGCTGAATATGTTCAACGCCGCCCACACCCGTTCGGACATCCCCATCGACCCGGCCTGTGGCTGTAATGTGTGCCGTAGCCACAGCCGGGCCTATCTGCGCCATCTCTTCAAGGCCAAGGAAATGCTGGCCATGCGGCTGGCGGTGATGCACAATCTATATTTTTACAACCGGCTGATGCAAGATGTGCGCGACGCTTTGGACGCGGGGCAATTCGACGCCTTTAAAGCGGAGCGTCTGGCGTGCTACCAAACGGGTACCAACGCCCCCTGATACGCGTCCAGCATAACCTGCCGCACCTCCTCGGAGTTGTGCGCCCTGGCAATAATCCCAAAGATTTCGGCAAGCCGCCCCCCCGCTTCCAAGTCGGCGGTCCGTACGGCGATAACATTCGTCAGGCTGTGCCGCACATCGCCTTCGATGTTTTCGGTAAAAATGCTGTCCGTCGTCACCCTAAGCCCCGCGATGAAGGCCGTGGGGTTCGTAATAATGCCCGCCTCCACGTCTTGCATGATACCGGCAATCATATTCGCCTCCATGGGCATCAGCGTAACATCCACGATAAATTCCACGATGTCAAGCTCCGTGGCGCGCTGGCCGGGCTCCACATCCAGCACCAGTATGCCGGCATCCTCCAGCAAGCGCAGGGCGCGGCCATAGTTTGTGGGGTCGCTGGGCAAGGCAATGGTATGCCCGTCACGTAAATCCGCAAGGGAATTGATGCGGGCGCGGTTGGCGAAGATATTCAACGGCGCGATGAATGTCTCCGCGATGTAAGAAATTTCATAGCCGTGGGTTTCACGCTCCATGTTGAAAAACATATGGTGCTGGAAGGCGTTCAGCTCTATGTCGCCGTCGTTGAGGGCGCGGTTGGGGGTGGTGAAGTCGGTGAAGAACACAAATTCCAGTGTCACCCCTTCTTCCGCTACCATGTCGCGGATGGCGTACCATTGGTAGTGTAGTTCCCCAACCAGGCCGATGCGCACGGTGTTTTCGTCCCGGCCTCCGCAGGCACTCAGTAAAATTGCCAGTACCGCCAGTGTGATACCCGTTACCCATTTTTTCATGTTAAAAACTCCTTTATAAATTATTTTAATGCTTATCGCGTGGTTCGCTTGATAATAATATTTCCAATACCCTGGACGAGGCTCACCATCAGCAAAATAATAATAATGGTAATCCACAGCAAGTCGCCCATGCGTTGCTGGTGGCCAAAGCGGATGGCGAAATCCCCCAGCCCCCCCGCGCCAATGGCTCCGGCCAAGGTAGCCAGATTAATTAAATTGATAATGGTAATCTGCGTCACCCGCACCAACGCGGGGATACTTTCGCGCAGGTACACCCGCCAGATAATCTGCACCGGGCTCATCCCCATGGCCGCCGAGGCTTCAATCAGCCCGCTGTCCACCTCGGAAACCGCCGTTTCCACCTGCCGGGCAAAAAAGGGCACCGTGGCGAACACCAGAGGCACCAGCGCGCCCTGCACACCGATGGCCGTCCCCATAATCATCCGCGTCAGGGGGATAAGTAAAATAATGAGAATCAGAAAGGGCACGGAGCGTATGATATTGATGACCTTATCCAGTACATTGTAGAAGACAAGGTTTTGAAAAATCCCGCCCGGGCGCGTCACCACCAGGCACACCCCGAAAATAATACCGAAAACAAAGGAAATCACCCCCGCGCCAGTAACCATTTGCACGGTCTGGAAAAAGCTCTGGGTCAAATGGCCCGACGCCCGCTCCAGATTCGGGGCGATTTCGTGAATGAAGGCCATCATTTCATCACCTCTATGCGCACGTTATTTTCCTCCAGGAACCGGAGGGCCTTGTCCCGGCCTTCCCCTTCGCCCTTGATAATTACCACCAAATTCCCCAAAGTACGGTTCTGGATGATGTCCACATTGCCGAAGAAGATATTCGTATGCACGCCAAACTTCACCGACGCCTGATGCAACAGGGAGTCCTGGGCGTTGCCCGCAGTGAAGGTGAGCTTCACCAGCTTCTCGTCCGGTGCCAGCTTAACCAAGGGGGAATCACTGGCGATAAGCTCATCCACCTTGTGCAGATTATTGGTAGACGCCACAAATTCCTTGGCCGTGTCGCTCTGGGGCGCGGCGAAAATGCTGAACACATCCCCCGTCTCGCGGATTTTCCCGCCGTCCATGACGGCCACCCGGTGGCAGATTTCCTTGATAACGGCCATTTCGTGGGTTATCAGCACAATGGTCAGGTTCAGCTTTTTGTTCACCTCCCGTAGCAGGTTTAAAATGGACTTCGTGGTTTGGGGGTCCAGGGCACTGGTGGCCTCGTCGCACAGCAGCACGATGGGGTCATTGGCCAGAGCCCGGGCGATGGCCACCCGTTGCTTCTCCCCGCCGGAAAGGGCCGAGGGGTAGGCGTTTATCCGGTGGGAAAGCCCCACAAGATGCAATAATTCCTCCGCTTTGCGTTGCTTTTGCGCCTTGGGCATCTTCGCGTTTTTCAGGGGAAGCAGTACATTCTGCTTCACCGTGCGGGAGGGCATCAGGTAGAAATGCTGGAAAATCATGCCTATTTTCCTGCGCATATTGCTCAGTTCCTTCTTGGGGAGCTCGGTCAGATTGACTCCGTCTACCATTACACTGCCCGTGGTGGGCACCTCCAGCAAATTGATACAGCGAATCAGCGTAGACTTCCCCGCGCCGGAATGCCCGATGACCCCGAAGATTTCCCCCCGGCTCACCTCCATGGACGCATCACGCACGGCATCCACATTCCCGTATCGGGTGGTGAAGGTTTTGTTCACGTCCTTCAACAAAATCATAATTCACCTCGTTCTGTCATAAAAAAAAGCCCACAAGGGCTTAACAACAAGTAAGGACAATTCGTATGGACATTTCATCCATTCGCACATCCTCCGGCACAAAACCGGGGGAGTTAGCACCGTGCGTCCGCCGGTTGCCGGGTTTCACAGGGCCCTGACCCTCCACCACTCTTGATGCAAGTTATTCGGTTGTTGCGGAGAAAATATCATAAATGTTTTTCGCCGTCAACATTTTTTATTTAATGTAATATTTGCAAAAAAGTCTTGACAGGGTTTATGGCAAGGGTGTAGCATTGGCATTCGGAATTTAACTTGTTAGGTGAGGCTCCTAAAAGAACATAGGCTACTGCCTTAACGGACGCACAACAACCGATTGCGACCCCTTGCGGTGGTCGTTTTTTATTTAAGCGTGATATTAATAATTGGAGGCGCATCATGAAAGAAAGAATTTTAGCTCATATCGAAAACAAGGATATGGAAAACTTGAAATCGCTGCTTGCCACAGCGGAGGAAATTGAAATTTTATACGCATTTCACGCGCTGACACAGGAAGAACAGGTAATAGTATTTCGCTTACTTGCGAAAGACCATGCCTTGCGTATTTTTGAAGAACTCGACACAGACGAACAACAGAATTTGTTGCGTTCATTCAAAGACGAAAAGGCAATCGAGTTTGTAAATGAACTCGCGCCAGACGATAGAGTAAAACTGTTGGACGAGTTGCCCGCAAGCGTGGCGAAAAAGCTCATCAGTGCTATTTCTCCCGGAGAAAGGGAAATTACAAATTTGCTAATGGGCTATAAACCCGAAACAGCAGGACGCATCATGACGACCGAGTTTATCAGGCTTGGGCGCGGCATGACGGCATCGGAAGCGTTGGAAAAAGTACGCGAGGAAGCGCAAAACATGGAAACGGTTTACGCGCTGTATATCACGGACAATGCTAAAATGTTGGAAGGTGTTATTTCCCTAAAAGAGTTGGTTTGTGCCAATGGCGAAGCGTTAATTGTGGACATGATGGCGAAAAAAGCCATCAGCGTAACCACCGACACCGACCAGGAGGAAGTTGCGCGTACTTTACAAGAACTTGACTTGCTTGCAATCCCTGTTGTTGATAAAGAGGGTCGCATGGTGGGTATCGTTACTGTTGACGATGCCATTGATATTCTCGAAGAAGAAGCCACTGAGGATATTTATGATGCGGCGGGTCTTGCGGATATCACGGGAAGAGAAGCCGACCGCAGTGAAATTTTGGTAAAAGGTAGCATGTGGAAAATATGGCGAGTGCGGTTGCCGTTTTTGCTGATTACCCTTGGCGCGGGCTTGCTTCTTGGTCTTATAATAGAGGGCTTTGAAGAAGTGCTGGAGTCCATTGCCGTGGTTGCCATTTTTATTCCGCTTATTATGGATATGGGCGGCAATGTGGGCACACAATCCTCAACCGTTTTTGCGCGTGGTGTTGTGCTTGGGCATATTGACGTAAAAAATTTTTTAAAGCATTTTTTGAAGGAAATTGGAATTGGTTTAAGTATGGGTATTCTTATCGGTATTGCCGCAGGGGGTATAACATTTTTTTGGCAAAGTGATTTTCCAATGCTGGGGCTTGTTGTTGGGCTTTCCCTTGTTGCCACAATGACTTTGGCATCACTTCTTGGTTTTCTCGTTCCCTTCGCGCTGATTAAAATAAATGTTGACCAAGCGGCGGGTTCTGCGCCAATTATTACGTCTATTAAAGACATTGCCGGAATTTTGATTTATTTCTTGTTTGTTTCTTTGTTTTTGGGGAACATGATGTAAAATAAGCCCACGGGTCTTTTTTTTACGCTTGGGCTTATTTACATAGGAGGTGATTCTGGTGGCAAAATTTTTATTTATTGTGTGCTTGCTATTCATCTTGCTATTCATCTTGGCGGGGTGTGTATCGGAACATGTGGATTTTTACGAGCCGGAAATAGAAATAGAAATTCCAAACGAAATTCCCGATACTAATGATTGGGAAGAAATAGTTTTCCCTCTTCGTAGGGAGCGTGGTATTTTAGAAGTTTATGTATTTGGTTTAAGCAGTGCGGATTCAATTTTAATCACAACGGAAAACTACGTTGTGATGATTGACACAGGCGAACGCCAACACGGACACGATATTGTCGAAGCGTTATTTTCCCGTGGTATTTTCCATATAGACCATTTGATTATTACACATTTTGACCGCGACCATGTTGGTGGAGCATACGACATAATAAGGTTTTTGGGCGTTAGAAATATTATTGTTCCGAACTATCACAGAGAATCAAATTCGGCTAATCGTTTTCGCGAAGCGAAGCACCGCGTAGGAATTGAAGCCTATGTGCTAACTGATACAATTTCATTCGTGCTTGATGATGCGACATTTGAAATAGTGCCGTCAGGATTAGCGTTTTTCATTTTTGGTAACGAGGAAGATGATGCCGATGAAACCGACGAAGATATTTTTATTCCGCGTGAGAACGATTTTTCAATTCTTGTAAACGTAACCCATGGCAACAACTCATTCCTGTTCACAGGCGATGCAATGGCGGGGCGTTTGGGCGAATTTTTGGAGCAGGACGAAATATCACAAGTTGATTTTCTAAAATTGCCGCATCATGGAAGGCACAATAGGAGAACAGTTGAATTTTTGAATGCGATAAAACCACGTTACGCTGTTTCAACTTGTTGCCACGAACGCCCCATTGACCAGCGTGTTGTCGCAGTATTGGAAAATTTCGGCACCGAAATATTTTTGTCAATACACGGCGGAGTTTCGGCAAGAAGTGACGGTTATGTCTTGGTGGTTTCTCAATAAATTTTGGGATGCGGGTATAGCAAAGCCGTAATACATTTGTTATAATCCGCTGGAAAATTCCATGAAAAGAGGATAAATAACATGACAGAAATAAAATCCGAGCGCGGTGGCGCGGTACGCATTGCCGATGAGGTGATTGCGGTGATTGCGGGTACGGCCGCGTTGGAAGCCGACGGTGTGGCGGCTTTGGCGGGGAACAGCCGCAAGCACAGAGCCAAGGGCGTACACGTTACGGTGAAGGAGCAGACCGTGATGCTGGGCGTTGCCCTGTCGGTTAAGGGCGGGAAGAAATTGCAGGAAGTGAGCCGCGAGGTACAGCAACGGGTCAAAAGTGCCGTGGAAACCATGACCGGGCTTGACGTGGCAGAGGTGAACGTCACTGTCGTGGCATGAGCCGCAGGGATGCCCGACGCCACGCCTTTCATATTATATTCCAGTTTCCTTACCACAGCGGGTGGGACGCCCAGGTATTGGCGGCGGCCACGGCGCATTACTATGATGGCCTGGAGGAAAATAGCCGTCCCCGGGGGCAGGACGCGAAATATGTATTGCGGGCGGTAACGGGCGCGCTGGACCGGCGCGAACAGCTGGACGGCGTAATCGAGAATTTTTTGCAGGAATGGACCATCGAGCGGCTCAACCGGGTGGACTTGGCTTTAATGAGACTGGCCATCTATGAAATGCTGTGCGAGCCCGATGTCCCCCTTGGGGTGGCGGTGAACGAGGCCGTGGAGCTGGCCAAGGAATACGGCTCCGACGACTCCCCCGCCTTTATCAACGGGGTGCTGGGCAATGTGTCGCGCTCCATAAAGGAAAGTGACCGTGGATAGCAGACGGCAGGTTTTTACCGTGGGGCAGGTGAACCGGTACGCCAAGCGGCTGTTGGAGGCCGACGCTTTGCTGGCGGGGATTTTCATTGAAGGCGAGATTTCGAATTACAACGCCCATTCCTCGGGGCATTTGTATTTTTCCTTGAAGGATGGCGCGGCGGCTTTGTCCGCGGTTATGTTTAACAGCCACGCGGGGGCACTGGCCTTCGCCCCGAAGAGCGGGATGAAGGTCGTCGCCTTTGGGCGGCTCTCCCTCTACGAGAAGACCGGGCAATACCAACTATATGTGGAATACCTCGAACCTGCCGGGGTGGGCGGTATGCACCTTGCCTTCGCCCAGCTATGCGAAAAATTGCAAGCCGAGGGCCTCTTTGACGAAGCACGCAAACGCCCCATACCCGCCTACGCCAAATGCGTGGCCATCATCACCTCCCCCACCGGGGCGGCGGTGCGCGATATTATCAAGGTGGCGCGGGGGCGTAATCCCGTTGTCAGGCTGGTGGTGGCACCGGCCTTGGTGCAGGGGGCACAGGCCGGGCTGGATATCGCCCGGGCCATAGGGGAGGTCAACGCCTGGGGGGGCGCGGATGTAATTATCTTGGGGCGTGGCGGGGGAAGCACCGAGGATTTATGGGCCTTCAACGAGGAAGTGACCGCCCGTGCGGTGGCGGCCTCGCAGATACCGGTAATCTCCGCCGTGGGCCACGAAACGGATGTGGTCATTACCGATTTTGTGGCGGACATGCGGGCACCCACCCCCACTGCGGCGGCGCAGATGGCAGTATACCCCCATCGGGAGACGGTGGCCTTGCTCAGGAATACGATTAATGACTTGCATTTTGTCATGGGGGAAGGCATACAATCCCGCCACGCCCAGGCCAAACAGCTGTTGCAAGCCTTGTCCCGCCTTACCCAGGCCCACCTTGCCCACGAGCAACAAAATCTGGCCCACCGGGAAAACCTGCTGGAAAAAATCTCCCCCTACGCCGCCTTCGCCCGGGGCTTCACCTTCGCCCGGAATGAAAACGGCGAGGCCATTACCCACGCAAAGGCCGTGAAAAAAGGGGACACATTAACCCTGCAATGGGCGGACGGCACCGCCCGGGTACAGGTGCTGGGAAGGAAAAAATCATGACATTCGAAACCTCCATGAAGAAATTAGCGTCTATAACCGAAGAAATCGAATCTCCCGCCACCTCCCTGGAGGCCGCGCTGGCCCTGTACAAGGAAGGCATCGCCCTGGCCAAGGAATGCGGCGAAACCCTTTCCCAGTACGCGTCGGAAGTATTATCCCTGCAAAAGGAAGGGGAGGACATTTTTGCCCTGACCCCCTTCGGCGAAGAACAGGTGAACCCATGATAAAGGAAATCGACGCCCGGCTGGAGGCACTTATCAATACCTGCGAGGAGCCCCGTCTGCGCGATGCCATGCGTTACAGCGCGCTGGGCGCGGGCAAACGGTTGCGCCCCCGGTTGTTGCTGGCCTCCTGCGAGGCGGCCCGGGGGAGCTATGACGCTACGGCCTTGGACTTTGCCTGTTGCCTGGAAATGATTCACGCCTATTCCCTGGCCCATGACGATTTGCCCGCCATGGATAACGACGATTTGCGCCGGGGCGCGCCCACCACCCACAAGCAATTTGACGAGGCCACCGCCATTTTGGCCGGGGACGCCTTGCTCAACCACGCCTTTGAAACCATGTCGCGCCTGTGCGCGGATTTTTTTCGCCTGCGCCGCCCCGCCCTGGCCATGTCCATCATCGCCAAGGCCGCCGGGGCCAATGGCATGATAGCCGGGCAAATGATGGACTTGCAAAGCGAAGGCAAGGCAATTGACATAGAAACGCTAAAGGGTATACATCGGCGCAAGACCGGGGCCTTGTTCACTGCGGCCATGGAAGCGGGGGCGGTTTTGGGCGGCGGCACCCGCCTTTTTGTCCAGGGCATGGTGCGGCTGGGGAATCTGCTGGGCCTTGCCTTCCAGGTGCGGGACGATATCTTTGATGTGACCGCCACGGCGGACGCCCTGGGCAAAAACCCCGGCAGTGACGAAAAGAACCAAAAGGCCACCTATGTTTCCCTCTTCGGGCTGGAAAAGGCCGGGAACATCTACGAGAAGCTATCCCACGACGCGCTGGCTTTGGTACAGAGCCTCCCTTGCAAAACCACCGCCCTGCATGGCTTGGTAACGCAAATTATCGCGAGGGAGAAATAACCTTGGCTGAAGCGTTCGCCGAATTTGCCACCAACCGGCATCTGCTCACCGCGCTTTCCGCCTTATTTTTGGCGCAGGTGCTAAAGGTTTTGTTTGATTACTGGCATACCCGCTCGTGGAAGCGGGCCCTGTTTCTTTCCACAGGGGGGATGCCCAGCTCCCACAGCGCGCTGACGGTGGCACTGATGGTGAGCGTGGGCATCTATGAGGGCTTCGGGACTACTCTTTTCGCCATCAGTGCCGCGCTGGCCCTGGTGGTGATGTACGACGCCGCTGGGGTGCGCCGCGCCGCCGGGGAACAGGCCAAGGCTATAAACATCATCTTCGAGAAGCTGGAAGACCGGGGTCTGAAGCTGGACAAGAAATTAAAGGAATTGCTGGGGCACCGCCCCATAGAGGTCATCGCCGGGGCGATACTGGGGCTGGGCGTGGCCTTGACCATCACAGCGGTATTCTAAGGATTTGCGAGATAGGGACTGGTACAATTGGCAAAACAGTTAAAGCGGCTCACCGCGGCACAGTTGCGGTCTCTGGCCGCCGACATACGGGCATTTTTGGTACAGAGCCTTTCCGACACAGGAGGCCATCTGGCTGGAAACTTGGGCGTGGTGGAGCTGACGCTGGCCCTGCATACCGTGTTTTCCTCCCCCAGGGATAAATTTGTCTGGGATGTGGGGCACCAATCCTATGTACATAAAATCTTAACCGGGCGAAAAGACCGCTTCCATACCCTGCGCCAGTTGGACGGGCTGAGCGGCTTCCCCAAGGTGCACGAGAGCCCCCACGACGCCTTTGGCACGGGGCACAGCTCCACGGCTATTTCCGCCGCCTTGGGGCTGGCCACGGCACGGGACGCGCTGGGGAAGAAGGGCAAGGTCATAGCCATCGTGGGCGACGGCTCCATGACCGGGGGGCAAAGCTACGAGGGCCTGAACAACGCGGGCCGCGCCCATACGGATTTGCTGGTGGTGCTTAACGACAACCAAATGTCCATCGGGGAAAACGTGGGGGCCATTTCCCGCCATCTGAATAAAATCCGCACCGCCCCGGCCTATCTAAGCGCGAAGCACCGCACCCACCATTTGCTGGACCAGCTTCCCGCCATCGGCGCGCCCCTCACCCAGGTCATCGAATCCGCCAAGGACGTAATCAAGCGCGTGGTGCTTGAGGGGGTGCTTTTCGAGGAGCTGGGCTTCCGTTACTTCGGCCCCGTGGACGGTCATAACCTGGAAACATTAATTGATACCATGAACCGGGTGAAAAACATATCCGGCCCCGTGTTGCTCCATGTGCTGACCCAGAAGGGGAAGGGCTATCGCCGGGCGGAAATCGCCCCCACCCATTTCCATGGGGTGGAAGCCTTTCAAATACAAACGGGGCGGCCCACCAACGGCGCGAAAAAGCCCAGCTATACCGATGTGTTCACCAAGCATCTGTGCAACGCCGCCGTGGAAAATGATAAAATCGTGGCCATCACCGCCGCCATGCCCGACGGCACGGGGCTGGCTACCTTTGGGCGGGTATTCCCCCACCGGTTTTTCGATGTGGGGATAGCGGAGGCCCATGCCGTCACCTTCGCGGCGGGGCTGGCCATGAACGGACTGCGCCCGGTGGTTGCCGTGTATTCGTCCTTCCTGCAACGCGCCTACGACCAGATACTCCATGACGTAGCCATACAAAATTTGCCTGTGGTCTTCGCCATAGACCGGGCCGGCATTGTGGGCGAGGACGGGGAAACCCACCAGGGGCTCTACGATTTGGCCTTCCTTTCCCACATCCCCAATATGACGGTGCTGGCACCCGCCGACGCCGGGGAGTTGGAGCTGATGCTGGACTTCGCCCTGGGTCACGACGGCCCCGTGGCCATCCGCTACCCCCGTGGGGAAGCGGTGATGCCCCGTGGGGAGCCCCCCCCCATCAAGTACGGCCGTTCCCAGACCGTGATGAAGGGCAAGGGAATAGCCTTGGTCAGCGTGGGAACAATGATGACAACCGCCCTTGCCGTGCGGGACAAGCTAAAGGAAGCGGGGCATAGCCCCAGCCTGTACAATGCGCGTTTTATTAAGCCTATAGACGAAAAACTGGTGGAGGCATTAACGAATTACGGCCATGTCTTCGTCTTGCAAGACGCCGCCGCAAGGGGCGGGTACGGCGAGATGTTGCGCCTGCCCCACGCCCATGACTTCGCCTTCCCGGATAAATTCATCGAAGCGGGAACCCAGGAGGAGCTTTTTGCCCGGTACAAACTGGATGCCAAAAACATCACGGAAAAGATAAAGGAGATTTTACAATGAAAAAAGTCAACCGCAAGGAACAAAACCGGAGAATCGAACGCGAGAAGAAACAGCGCAACCGCTTGGTGGCCACCATTGCCGTATTTACCTTGGTGGTAATCCTCGCGGGGATATCCTGGATAATATGGGATACCCAATCCCGAGGCTGGATTCTGCGCTTCGAGGGAGAGCGCATCCCTACCAACGAGCTCCGCTTTTTTATGGGGGATGATACCCCCGAGGGCAAGCAAACCGCCTTGGAAGATTTACTGCAAAGCCTTGCTGTGATTCACCGGGCCGAGCAGCGCGGCCTGGGCCTGACCGATGAGGAACGCGATGTCTGGGCGAGCTGGGCAGGGGAATTTGGCGCGGGCTTCGTTTCCCCCGAGCGTTTTGGCGAATTTATGTCCGCCAGCGGCTTCGAGATATGGGAACGGCTGATGGATTTCTATGTACCGGTCTCGCTGGTGGCCATAGACGATGCGCAATTGGCACTGGATATAGCGGAATATATCGAGGAAAACCGGGTGGACTACACGACCATGGAGGTGCTTCACGTATTGGTGGACGACCGCGAGGAAGCAGAGGAAATCCATGACCGGCTGATAATGGGGGAGATTACCTTTGAGGAGCTTGTGTATGAGCGTGCTCCGTGGCTGTGGATAGAAGAGGAAGAGCGGCTGATGAGTGTATCCCATTGGGATTTCATGGACGAGGCCATGCTGGGCCCGGAAGAGGTTGACACCTTGCTGGCCATGCAAGCGGGGGAATTTTCTGAAATCATACCCTGGGGCGAGCGGATGGGCACGGAAACCCAGCTGTTGATTTACGTGGTTAGCCGTGAGGAGCCCGACGAGGTTGAAATCGAGCGCGACTTCCGCGAAAGATTTGTTTTGACCGAGCGCAACCGCATGATGATGAGCCTGGTGCCCCAGTGGGTGGAACAGGCACAATATGAGAAAAATCAGCGGGCCTTCGACTTGGTATGAAAGTAGGGATTGTCGCCAACACGGAAAAGGACCCCGGCTATGCCTACAGCCACGAAATAAAAAAATTTATCACACAGCGGGGGCATGATTGTGAAATTATCGCCCCCGGGCCCACAGAGGCGGGCTGTGCGGATTTTTGGGTGGTGCTGGGTGGCGACGGGACGATGCTCCGCGCCGCCCGGTACGCCGCCCGGGTGAATATTCCCTTGCTGGGGATAAATCTGGGGAATGTGGGCTTCCTTGCCGACGTGAGAAAAGACGACGGCTTTGACGCCCTTGACAAGGCCCTGGCGAAGAATTACCGGGTTGAAAAGCGGATGATGCTGGCCGCCGGTGACGCAACAGCCCTCAACGATGTGGTGCTCAAGGGCACGCGCCTGACCCGCTTCACCGTAAGCCTGGATGGTAAAATGGTGTGCCAGGTGCGTGCCGACGGCATTATCGTGGCCACCCCCACAGGCTCTACGGCCTATAATCTTTCCGCCGGGGGGCCTGTTTTATTGCCCGAAAATGAAATGATGGCGGTAACGGCCGTCAGCCCCAGCCAAGGGTGTGGCCGTTCCTGGGTGCTGGAGGGGGACGCCGTGGTAAAAATACAGGCCCACCGGGAGGCTTCCGTGGCCCTGGACGGCGAAGGGCTTCCCCCCCTGCCGGCGGGAGAATGGCTGGAAATACGGCGTTGTACTTGCTTTACCTCCATTATACGGACGGGGGATGTGTGCAAATGATAACCTCCCTCACCATCCAAAACGTAGCCCTCATCGACCAGGTGCGGGCGGCTTTCGCGCCGGGCTTAAACGTGCTCACCGGGGAAACCGGGGCGGGGAAATCCATCGTGGTGGACTCCATCAATTTTTTGCTGGGGGAACGTCCCGCCAGGGATTTTATCCGCGCAGGGGCCGGGTTTGCCTCCGTGGAGGGGCTGGTGGAAATCGAAGACCCACGGATACTGGCCGCGCTTTCCGCCTTGGGCATTGATGCCGCCGACGGCCAGCTCATGCTGGAGCGGGTCATACAGGGGGGGGGGAAATCCACCTGCCGGGTGAACGGGCGTACTGTTGCGGTGGGTATGCTCAAGGAAATTTCCAGCCACCTGGTGGACGTACACGGCCAGCACGAGCACCAATCCTTGCTGGATGCCACCAAGCAGATGCACCTGCTGGATTCCTTTTGCGGGGGGGAGCTGGCCGGGGGAAAAGCTGTTTTGCTGGATTTGCTCACCCGCTACCGGGAGAACGGGCGTAAATTGAAGGCCCTTGCGGGGCACCAGCGCAAGGAGGAGCTGGATTTTTGGAAGCATCAGATTCAAGACATTGAAGCCGCCGCCTTGAAGGACGGCGAGGAGGAGACCCTCACCGCCCGGCGCAACCGGCTGGGGGGGCTGGAGAAATTGTCGGAAAATNCCCGCCGCGCCTTGGCCTTGCTCTACGGCGGCGCGGAGTCCCAGTACAGCGCGCTGGACCAAATGGGCCGCGCCATGGCCCACGTAAAAGAGCTGGCCAAGCTGGACCCGGAGAAGGAAAAACTGCGCGCCTCTTTGGAAGAAGCCACGGCCATGCTTTCCGACACCGCCGCCGAGCTGCGCGATTACATAGACGAGCTGGACACAGACCCACAGGAGCTGGAGCGTATCGAAGCCCGGCTGGATATAATCTACCGCACCAAGAAAAAGCACGGCCCCACGCTGGAGCGCGTACAAAAAAAACTGGCCCAGCTCACCCACAACGTATTCACCATGGAAAACAGCGAAGAGGAGATAAAGCGGCTGACTAAAATCAAGGCCGCGCTGACGCGGGAAATTACGGCGGTGTGCGATACCCTCTCCGCCACGCGCTCGCGACAGGCGGCGGTGATTTCCGCCGACATTTGCGCGGTTTTGCAGGATTTGGGGATGCCCGACGCCCGCTTCGAAATCGCCGTCACCCGAAAGCCGGCCTTCACCCCCGAGGGCAACGACCAGGTGGATTTCATGATTTCCCCCAACCCGGGGGAAGGGATGAAGCCCCTGCGGCGCATTGCCTCCGGCGGCGAAATGTCGCGCATCATGCTGGCCATCAAGACCGTCCTGGCCGACGCCGACAAAATCCCCACGGTCATCTTCGATGAGGTGGACGCGGGCATCAGCGGCCGCACGGCCCAACAGGTAGCGGAAAAGCTGGCCCTCATCTCCCGCCGCCGGCAAATATTGTGCATCACCCACCTGCCCCAAATCGCGGCCATGGCGGATACCCATTTTTACATAGAGAAAAACGCCCAGGGAAGCGGGGCAGACACCCGGACAGTGACTTCCGTGGAGGCCCTTTCGCCGGAGCGAATTACCCCGGAGCTGGCCCGCCTGACCGGCGGCGCGCAAATTACCGACGCCACGCTAAAAGCGGCCCGGGAAATGAAGGAGCAGGCCACGGAGCTGAAGCTGAAACACGCATGAAAATGAAATGGATAATCGCCCTTGTGGCTACCGGGCTGTTCCTGTTCGCTTTGTCGCGGCTGGAGGTTGGGGGCCTAGCATACGGCTTTCGGCAGATGCGCACTGGCGCGCTGGGGCTTGTTTTTGCCTTGCAGGTGGTGACGCAACTGCTGTTGGCTTTGCATGGGTACATGGTGGCGCGGAAGGCGGGGATGGCGGTATCCTTTTGGGGGATGCTGTATGTGAACAGCCAGGGGGCGGTGGTGGACGCCATCACGCCGGGGGTGAAAATCGGCGGGGAAATCGCCCGGGTGGTGCGCTTGAAACACGAAGCCCAAGCCACCGGCGAGGAAGCCGCCGCCGTGGTGGCCTTGCAGAAAATATACAGCCTGGGCGCGCTGGGTGTTATTTTGCTTCCGGTGCTGGGGTATGCCATGGCTACGTTGCCTCTGGGCGTGGCTTTTTTTGTGGGGGCGGCCTTGTGGCTTGTTTTGCTGGCCACCGTGGTATTCATACCCCGCAAGGTACGCGCCTGGGTTGAAAAACTGCGCCCGCCGCGCCTACGCTGGATGCTGTGGGTGCGGGGGGTGGTGCTTTCGGCCCTGGGGCATTTGACCCGGGTTGAAAAGAGGCGCGGCGCGGAGGTATTTTATTGGATACCGCCCCTGATTATATGGTCGCTGTTTCCGTTAAAGCTGTATATTTTGGCTGTGGGGATATACCCCGGGGCCAGCATGGCCCATATCTTCGCCATCACTTTTGTTGCCTACATGGTGGCCATGCTTCCCATTTTCCCCGGGGGGCTGGGGGGCTTCGAGGGGAGCATGGCGGGCTTGCTTGTGGCCATCGGCTTCGGGGCGGGGAGTGCCGTCGCGCTGACGTTGGTTTTTCGTTTTGTCACCTTCTGGTTTGTGGTGGGGTTGAGTCTTTGTTATATTGGTGGGAGAAAATTGGGGAGGGGAAAACATGCAACGAAATGACTGGCTGATTTACGCCGGCACATTGCTGGTGTCGGTGTTGTTTTTGTTTATCGGGAACCGGATTGCCGCACGGGAGACGATGGAGGAGGATTTCTTCGACCATGTAACCTATTATTCCGCCCGGGTAACGCAAATCATCAGCCGGGAGGAGGTGGCCTCCGGCTGGGGCTGGGACGAGGATATGCTAAGTACATACATTACCTTCGACGCCCGCATCACCCGGGGGGAGCGGCGGGGTGAGGAAATCCGCGCCGAGCAACTGCTTTCCGAGTTTTTTACGGTGAACGAGCGGGAGGTGACGGCGGGCTCGCGGATATTGCTTGTCTACGACGAAATGGACACGTCCTATCATTTCGCCGGGTT
The DNA here is from genome assembly GCA_009787785.1 of Defluviitaleaceae bacterium. Classification (GTDB taxonomy): domain Bacteria; phylum Bacillota; class Clostridia; order Lachnospirales; family WQUN01; genus WQRX01. Next base: position 20,929 of record WQSR01000010.1, on the reverse strand, counting down.
TTTACGCTTCAATTTTGTGATTGTTTTTGGGGTGGTCTTCCTTGCCTTGGTGATTGTCTTCGGGCGGAAGAAGGGGCTGAACGCCATCGTCGCCTTGGGCTTTACCTGTCTTGCGGTATTTTTGGTATTTATCCCGGCGATTTTGTCGGGCAGGAATATTTATATCACGACGCTGATTATCTGCGTATATGCCATCGTGTCTACCTTGCTCATCGTCATCGGTGCCAACAAAAAAGCACTCTCCGCCATGCTGGGGTGCCTGGGGGGGGTGCTGACGGCGGGGCTACTTATGTTTCTCATGGACCGCATCATGCACCTTACGGGTGCGTTGGACCAGGAGACCATGAGCCTCCTTTTCCTCCCCATCGAAAACCCCATCGACCTGCGGGCTTTGATTTTCGCCGGGGTGATTCTGGGTGCGGTGGGGGCCATCATGGATGTGGCCATGTCCATCGCCTCTTCGTTATGGGAGGTGCGCGAGGCCGGGGGCGTGGCGGATTTCAAGGGCATCACGCGCTCGGGCATCAATATCGGCAAGGACATTTTGGGCACCATGCTCAACACGCTGATTTTGGCCTACATCGGCTCCTCCATGACCTTGATTTTATTAATTGTGGCCTATACCCACTCCTTTACGGCTTTGTTCAACATGGAAATGATTATCGTGGAATTTCTGCGGGCGTTGGTGGGTAGCTTTGGAATGCTTGCCACCATACCCCTGACGGCAGGGATTTGCGGCTGGCTCTACAGCCGGGCCGAGGAACGCAACGAATGGGATGATTACTTCAACCGCTCCAGTAGCCGCTGAAGCATTTTCACCCTTTCTCCGCCCCCGTCCTCCGGGGGCTTTTCGTTTTTGTGGGCCTTGATGGTGAGGGTGGGGCTTTGGGCCATGGTGAAGAGTAGGCGGGCCGGGTTTTTTTGTACGATTCTCGTTAGCTTGTCCACATCTACGGTGGCGTCGGGGCGGAAGGTGAGGACGATGCTTTGCCCCTTTTGCGTGACGGAAATGACGCCGATGCTTTGGGCGTGGGCCTTCATGAGGGCCACCTCCAGGAGGTTGGCCACCGGGCGGGGCGGGGTGCCGAAGCGGTCCTCGATTTCCTCCTGCACATCGAAGTAATCCCCTTGGGCGGTGATGAGGGCGATTTTTTTATAAATTTCCAGCTTTTGCTGTTCGTCGGGGATGAAGCGGTCGGGGATGTAGGCGTCTACGGAGATATCTATGGTGGTTTCGAAGGCTTCCACCGGGGGCTCGCCCTTCAGGCCGGAAACCGCGTCGGAAAGGAGCTTGCAGTACATATCGTAGCCGATGGCGTCCATGTGGCCGTGCTGTTGCGCCCCCAGCAAATTGCCCGCGCCCCGTATTTCCAAATCGCGCATGGCGATTTTAAAGCCCGCGCCAAACTCGGTGAACTCCCGGATGGTTTGCAGGCGTTTCTCCGCGTCCTCGCGCAGGATTTTATCCCGGCGGTACATCAGGTAGGCGTAGGCCAGGCGGCTGCTGCGCCCCACCCGCCCCCGTAGCTGATAGAGCTGGGCCAGACCCATAAAATCGGCGTTTTGTATGATAATCGTGTTCACGTTGGGGATGTCCAGCCCTGTTTCCACGATGGTGGTGCACACCAGCACGTCCACGTCCCCGGCTACGAAATCCTGCATAATGTTTTCCAGCTCGTGCTCGCTCATCTGGCCGTGGGCGAAGGCCACCCGGGCCTGGGGCACCAAAGCGGCCACCCGGGCGGCTTCCTCGGCGATGTTGCGCACCCGGTTGTGCAGGTAATATACCTGGCCGCCCCGGGCCAGCTCCCGGTTGATGGCGTCCCGGACGAACTCGTTGTTGGACTCCATCACATAGGTCTGGATGGGCTGGCGTTCCTCCGGGGGCTCGTCCAGCAAGGACATGTCCCGGATGCCCGTCAGGGAAAAATGCAAGGTACGGGGGATGGGTGTGGCGGTGAGGGGGAGGACGTCCACATCGGCGCGCATTTCCTTGAGGAGGACGTCCACATCGGCGCGCATTTCCTTGAGTTTTTCCTTGTGCCCCACGCCGAAGCGTTGCTCCTCGTCCACGATAATCAAGCCCAAATCCTTGAAGGCCACGTCCTTTGAGAGTAGCCGGTGGGTGCCGATGACGATGTCCGACGCGCCCTGGGTCAGGTTTTTTATCGTGGCCAGCTGCTCGGTGCGGGACTGGAAGCGGGAAAGGCGTTCGATTTTGACGGGATAATCCTTCATCCGGCTCACGAAGGTCTGGTAATGCTGTTGCGCCAAAATAGTGGTGGGCACGAGATAGGCCACCTGCTTGCCGTCCTGGACGGCTTTAAAAGCGGCTCGTATGGCCACCTCGGTCTTGCCATAGCCCACATCCCCGCACAGGAGCCGGTCCATAACCCGTGGGGATTCCATATCCCGCTTCACGTCCTCGATGGCGGCTACCTGGTCGTCGGTTTCCGTATAGGGGAAATGGCTCTCAAATTCTGACTGCCACACCGTGTCCTCGCCATACACATGACCCCGGCTGGCTTGCCGCTTGGCATAGAGGGCAACCAAATCCGCCGCCATAATCTCCACGGCTTGCCGTGCGCGGGCCTTGGCCTTGCTCCAGTCCGCGCCGCCCAGCTTGTTCAGCTTGGCCTCCTGGGCCCCTCCGATGTATTTGTGTACCAAATCCATTTGGGAGGTCTGCACATACAAATGCCCGCCGTCGGCGTATTCCAGCTTGAGATAATCCCGGGCCAGCCCCTCGCTCACCACCTGCTCGATACCGCGAAACACCCCAATGCCGTGGTTTTCATGCACCACAGGGTCCCCCACGCGCAGGTCGGTGAAGTGGTTGATTTTCTCCGCGTTCTTGATTTTTTTCCGGGCGCGGCGGCGGGCTTTTTCCTGGGAAAACAAATCTTTGTCGGTTATCACCGCAAAAGAAAGGCCCGAATACTCAAATCCCCCGCTCAACGCGCCCCGGCCCACGGTAATTATCCCCGCCGGAAGGGCCTCGCCCCCGGCTAAGTCCCCGGCGAAATGGGCGGGGATGTCCATTTCCCGTATCGCGTCGGTCAGCCGCTGGCCGTGGCGGCGCGTACCCGCCAGAATCACCACCCGGCGGTGCTTTTTAAGCAAGCCGCCCAAATCGGCGGCCAGCTCGTCGCTCTTGTGGCGGAGGGGGGTGCAGGTGCGCACCTGAAAGGGGATTTCCATAGGAGCGGGGGCAAATTCCGTGAGGGAGCCCGTCATGGAAGACAGGAGTACCCGGGCAAAACTGTCGGTTTTGCGCAACACCTGCGGCCACGAAAGCAAAACCTGGGCCTGCTCCGGCAACAGCCGCCCCGCCATCAAACGATGGGAGATGCTGTCCTGATACTCGGCCAAAACGGTCTCCATATGGAGGGCGATGGGGTTGGGCTCGTCGAAGAACACCACGGTCTCCCCGGGCAGATAATCCAGCAGATTGCATTCCTCTTCATAGAAAAAGGGAAAAAACGCGTCCGCGCCCTGGGCCTGGGTATCCGACCAGCGAATCAGGGTTTCCTCCATAATGTCGCCCAGGTTCCGCGCCTCCTTGGGACCCAGGGCTTTTTGCTGGGCGGCGGCGGCGGCTTTCAGCCGTTCCCGGGCGCGGCGTAATCGCTTGGGGCCAAAGACCAGCTCCCGCACGGGGTATATCATAAAGGACGCGGCCTTTTCCACCGACCGCTGGGAGAGGGCGTCCACCACCCGGATAGAGTCGATTTCGTCCCCGAAAAATTCCAGCCGCAGGGACTGACCCGGGTTCAGGTAGAAATTTTGTTTTTCCCCGGCCGCCGGTGTGTAGCGCGCCACCGCCGGAAAAATATCCAGAATGCCGCCCCGCACAGAAAACTGCCCCGCCCCTTCGGCCAGGCCGCTCCGCTCATAGCCCATGGAGGCCAGCTTGCGGATTAAATCCTCGGGCTTCACCACATCCCCCACGGAAAGCCCCTGCCGGTAGGTGGCAAAGATATCCGGCGGCACCAGCCGGTCCAGCAAAGCCTCCGCAGACAAAATCACGATGAGGGGCGTCTTCGCCTCCAGCCGCTCCACCACCTGCAAGCGTTGGCGGGTAATATCCACGCTCTTCACGTCGGCGGCATAGAAAATCATGTCCCGGCTGGGATAATAGCAACACCCGTCCCGGAGAAAATAGGACAAATCCTGATAAATCTCCTTGGCCTTCAGCTCCGAGGGGGCGATGACCAACGCCGGACGGCCCGCCGAGGCCAGCAAGCCCGCCGCCAGATGCCACTTCTGCGCATGTACCACGCCGGAGCACCACACCGTTTGGTTTCGGGCTATGGCGGACGCCGCTTGGGCGAAGGCCGGGAGCTCCCCCAAAGGGGCGAACAGGGCGTTCATGGCGTCGCCTTCTTGTTGAAGGCATTCATCGCCGCCGCCGTGCCCTCTTTTAATACGCACGCCACCGCGTCCCCCGCCAAAGTCACCCCTTGGATAAAGCCGGCCCATTCCTGGCGCGGAAACCGGCTCAGCACATAATCCGACAGCTCCCAGCTCTCCGGCTTGGTCCCGATGCCGATGCGCACGCGCACAATTTCGTCGGTTTTGAGTCCCTCGATGATGCTGGCCATGCCCTTTTGCCCCCCCGCGCCGCCCCGCTCGCGCACGCGCACATCCCCCACCGGCAGGCTCACGTCGTCGTACACGACAATCAACTCCGATGGGGGTAGCTTATAAAAGCGTAAAATTTTTTGCACCGCTTCACCGCTGGCGTTCATATAGGTCTGGGGCTGTACCAGTACAGCCCGCGCCCCCGCCACCGCGCCCTCGCCCACCTCGGCGCGGAAGCGGCGGTGAAGCTTCATTTTAATGCCACAGTCATAGCACAGTTTGTCTATGCACTCAAATCCCACATTGTGCCGCGTACCCTTGTAAGCCGGACCGGGGTTGCCCAACCCCACAATTATGCGCATAACATCGGCATCCCTCTAAATGGCTAAAATCTTCTTCAATGTGTCTAGCGTTTTCATTGCCTGTTTAAAGTCAAAATCCTCAATTTGCTGTGCCAGCACAGCCATTTCCGGCATTGCGCGAAGCTCATCCAGGAAATCGGTGCTGGCGGTTTGGTGGGATGCCAGCAAAGGATAAAGCGCGTCAAAAATCATTTTGGCCTTATCCTTGTCAAAAATCATATGCCCGGGGAATACCGCCGGCCCCGGCGTGCCAATACGCTCCAGCACCTGTGACAATTCCCGCTCCAATACCGAAAGCTGTTCGTCTGTCGGTGCTTTTTTGTCAGCCAATACGCCTTCTATGCTTCTTGCGGTCTGTGCCAGGTCGTGTTCGTTTATCAACTCTGCCAAGCTTTTAAGGGTATGCGCTACGATGTGGGCGGTCTCCATGTCCCCCGCGTCTATGGCATGGGTTATGTCAATGAACGCATTCTTATGGATTTTAGCAAAATCCATCCGCAATTTTCCAAGGACATACATATTGAAATCATCAATGCCTTGTGGCGCGCCCTCCACCGGCTGTCTGGCAATGCTTTCCCTTTTAGCGGCTTCAATTACCTCGGGCGGTTGCTTGTCCCTAATATATTTGTTCAAGATGGCGTTTAACCTGTCCGTCATGATAGGCTTCGAAAGGAAGGCGTCAAAACCGTTTTTAATGTATTCCTCCTCCTGGCCCACCAGCGCATTGGCGGTGAGGACGACGATGGGGTGCGTATAGCCCATATCCCGCAATATTTTCATGGCCTCAGGGCCGTTTATCCCGGGCATCATGTGGTCCATAAACACGATATCGTACACATTCCCCTGTTTTATTTTATCTATGGCCTCTTTCCCACTGTTGCAGGTTTCCACATGCAGTGCGTAAAACGCCAACAGCCCCTGTGCCACATACAAATTGGCTTGCATATCGTCAACCACAAGCACACGGCCATAGGGCATGGGCTCCGGCACAAACTTGCGCCTTTTTTCCACCTTGTGGGCATATATCTCATATTGTTGCAGTTTTTGGGCCGCTTCTTTGCCCAGCATATCCTGTGTGGCTATTTTCTGCGGTATGCTGACGGTGACGGTGGTACCCACCCCTACTTCGCTTTCCATTTCGATGGTGGCGTCCATCATATGCACCAGATTGGATACAATGGACATGCCCAGCCCCGTACCGCTTACATTGCTTTTCTCGCGCTCATGGAAGCGCGTATAGTCATCAAATACAATGGCAAGCTGTTCCGCGCTCATGCCCAGTCCGGTATCGCTGACGGTAATCACCAGCGTCGTATGCCCCGGCTTCAAGGGTCTGCACTGCAAGGACAGCGTAACCTCGCCGGCATCCGTGTATTTGAAAGCGTTTGACAGCAGGTTGATAATAATTTGCTCGATGCGGAGCATGTCGCCTACAAGGGATAGGGGCAACTCCTCGTCCACACGCAAGCTGAATTGAATGCCCTTGTCACCCAAATACGCGTAATGCAGATTAACGGCATGGCCAATCAAACTGCTTATATTATATTCCTCTTGGGCGACGGTCATTTTTCCGCCTTCAATTTTGGAAAAGTCCAGTATGTCGTTGATAATACCCAAGAGTAATTTCCCCGAGCTATGGATTTTCGCAAAATAGTCCTCTGCTGTGGGATGGGCCACGGATGTCTGCAACCCAATCTCCGAAATGCCCAAAATCGACGAAATGGGTGTGCGAATCTCATGGCTCATACGCGCCAAAAATTCGCTCTTGGCCTTGTTTTTTTCTTCCGCTACTTCGATACGCTTTTGCTCTTCGAGTACGCGCTGGGTCAGCTCCTGCTCTTTGGCCGAAGTTTCCTTTACCTTTGCCAATGTGGCTTCAATTTCACGCAGGTCGGCGGCAAAGGTACAAAGCATGTATTTGCCCTTATGCTCGAAACGGCTCAAAGTGATTTGCATGGGTATCGGCTCGCCGCTTTTTGTCTGGTGTATCCACCTGAACCTGGACGTGCCCGTTTCGAAAGCCTCCGCCACATAGACGGCGGCTTTTTCGCTGGAAAGCGTACCGCAGGGCTGATACTCCGGCGAGAAATTAAACCAATTTTTGAGATACTCCTGTTTGCTTTCCACCCCAAAGAGCCGTACCACATGCTCACTGGTGCTGATTAGCTCCTTCTCGGCGTTATACATGTTCATTACGAAGGGTAGCAGGTCAATCATCTTTTGGGTCAAGTCAAAGGCGTTGCGCTCCAGTGCCATGGCCACCTCAGCCTCGCGTATGTCAAGGGCATATGCCACCAGCATGGTCTTGCCGCTATACTCAAAGCGGGATATGGTAATGTCCATAGACACCGGTTCACCGTTTTTTGTTTGGTGTATCCACTTGAAGTTGACATAGCCCTCTTGGAAGGCCCGCTCAAAATAGACGACGGCCTTTTCAGCCGAAAGCGCGCCGCAGGGCTGAAATTCCGGCGAAAACGCGTTGAAGTTTTCAATATACTCCTTCTTGTCCTTGATTTTAAACAGCTTCAACGTATATCCGCTGACATTCATACACTCGTACCTGTCGTTCCATAGGGTAATGACAAGGGGTGCGGAGTCCAGCATCATCTGTATCAGCGCGAGGACATTGCGCGTTTCGGCGGCGGATTCCTCGCTGTCGTCCAGTAGCTTCTTTTGCTCGCGTTCGATACGGCGCACCAAGGCCCTTCCGCCCCATGCAAGGAAAACCATCACCGCGATAGACGCAAGCCAAAGGGGGATAAACCGCGTCGTGCCCGTCCCCCATATATAATTTGAAAGCACGACTACCGACCAGCTCGTCCCCACAATCGGCGCGATAGAAGCGTACCGGAAATCACCGTCCAGGGGAATCGCGTCACCAACCACGCCGCCCAGCTGATATACGCCGTTTACCATGGTTTGCAAATGCAGGTGAATCCTGTGCGCCAGCGCGGGGTTGTAAAGTGCTTCGGGCATACTGACGGGGTTGGCGTACCCGTCGATTAAAACTTCCAGCACCTGCGCGCTGTCTGCGCGAACCAATCCGTTATGGTCAATGATATAGCCCCGCCGGGTAGCCATGTCAAAGTCGCCAAATACGGCATCAAAAACAATCTGCCAGGGCAAACCCACCGCCGCGAAGCCCACAAAGCGGCCCTCATGGTACATCCGGTGGTTCATCCATATATAGGGGCTCCATTGGCCCTCCACGGGGTGGCCGCGCTGTATGCGCAAGGTATCCCCAAACCAGGCCGCATCGTGTTCAACCCGCCGCGCCGGCGCGAGGTCTTCCCCGGTGAAGCCGGTGCGCAGGTCATACACGTTGCGGGAATCATACACTGTGAACATAAGGGACATATACGGCACCCATGCCAGATGGCGCGTAATTTCCTCGATGGCACTTGCCATGCTTTGCGCGTCGTCCTCGTTGGCAAGCCAGTGCGCAACCGTGGTAGAATGGGCGAGCTGTTGCGACAGCACTAAATGTGTGTTTGTGCTGGTGAGGAAATTCGCCGCCGCTTCGATAGCGTATTGCCGCGACAGCCGCCGGGCGGAATCATTGGCGATTTCCATTGAGATTAGGCTACCGATTGCTATAATAATGGCAACGGTAATGGCGAGGATAGCCAAATATACCACCCGCAAACGGGTAGCGAGCCGACTTGTTTTATGCTGGGACTTAGTTGATGTCATAAAATTCACCTGCTAAAGTGTATCACGAATAGCAACGACTTACCATTCAATATGTTACGCAGGGGGAATGAAAAATGAAGCACCGTGAAACAGTAAAGGATATCCTGGCCAATCTGGTGCTGTTTTTGCTGTTTGTCAGCGTCCTTGCGGCGTTGCATATGATTATTTACGCTTCGTTGCCGTGGCTGTATTTGCTGGCGGCCTTTCCTTTCTTTGGCCTGTACCTGGCGCGGAAAAGGGTGTATGTCATCCCTACGTTTTTTGTCATTCACGGGTTGTTTCTGCTGTTGCCCCTGCTTTTTTTCCGCAGTGTGGGGGAGCTCGTCCCCATGATGGGCATTGCGGTGCTGAGTGTGATTTATTCCATCCGGGTGCGCACCAAAAAGGAATGGCGGCCCGAGCCCCGGCAAGCCGTGATGATTACGGCTTCCCTGGCGGCGGTGTTTTTTGTCAGCACCACGGTTTTTGACGTACAGGTAGAGGGCGCGGACCGCTTCTTCTTCGCGGTGACACTCATGATACTGGCCTCGGTGTTGCTGGTGATACAAATGGAAAACGTGGACAGCCGCGTCGAAATCCTGTCCGACCGCCTGCGCAACAGCACCCCCATGAAAAACATACTCACCGCCAACAATATATTAATCAGCGGATTTCTCGCCTTTATCATCGCCGTGGGGATGCTCTCGCTGTTCTCGCCCGACATATGGCGCGGGGTGCAGTGGGCCTTGATAGGGCTGGGGATGGTGGTGACGCTCATCGTTATGTTTTTGATGGCCCACAATTTATTGTGGCTCCGGGAAACCACGATACCGGAAGAGGTGTACACCCACTATTTCCCCGTACCCTTTGAATTAAACCTTGTCCACGACGATTTGTTTGATATGATGGCGGAGGGGATGTACCGGGATTATTTTATCCTAGACGAGGAGGGCGTTGCCGGGGTTGCGCGTTTATTTTACATCCAAAGCGTGCTTTTATTGGCTGTGCTGGCCGTTGTGCTTTTTTTCGCCGGGCGCGCCATCATCCGCGCTGTGATAAGGAATTTCTTCAATAAAACAGGGGGGGACGAAGACGAATCCCTCCTGCCGGGCGATACCCTGGGGCGACTCAAATTCATGCTGGGCGACCTGGCCGCCTTCCTGCCCGGCTTCCGCTCCACATCCAGGCATCCCATACGCCGCGCCTTCGCCAAAAAGGTAAACCGCCACATAAAAAAGGGCACCCCCATCCTCCCCAGCGACACCCCGGACGCCATCGCCAACAAAATCCGCCCGGCAGAAAACATAGACGCCCTCACTTTGCAATATGAAAACGTGCGGTATGGTGGCACAATTTAATTTGCTATGGCATTGCTGGTTGCGGGTTTTTTGTGTACTCGTGGGCGGGGGCGGGTGAATTTATTTATAGCCAAACTGGAGGGTATTATGCTGACATTAAGCAATGTGTCTGCCGGATATGGCGGCGCAGATGTGATTAGGAATATCTCAATGCAAATAAAGGGCAATATATCCATTATCGGGCCGAATGGTTGCGGGAAAACCACCCTGTTGAAAACAATCGCCAATATTTTACCCAGCAGGGGCAAAATTGAATTGTTCGGCAAGCCCTTTTCCTCCATGAAACGGCGTGAAATATCGTTGAACATAGCAATGCTGAGCCAACAGCCCAGCATTTATTTTGCGTTTAGTGTATTTGATACGGTGATGATGGGTCGCTACCTTCACATAAGGGGGCGTATTTCGGATAGCCCCACAAGAGAAGATAACGATGTTGTGACGGGGGCGTTGGAGGCCGTAAACCTGCTGGAAGAGCGGGATAGGGACATTTCCAAGCTATCTGGCGGTCAGTTGCAAAGGGTATTTTTAGCACGGGCGTTGGCGCAGGAGCCGCGCATCATTTTACTCGACGAGCCGACAAACCATTTAGACCTTAAATGCCAAATTGAAATCATTGCGTATTTGAAAAAGTGGGCGCAGGAAGGAAATCGCGCCGTTGTTGGCGTAATGCACGATATAAACCTCGCCATGCGCTTAAGTGATAATTTCATTGTAATGAAAAACGGGGAAATACAAGCGGATGGAAATGTGGATGAAATTATTGCCGATGGCTTGCTGGACGATGTTTACGGAATGGACGTAGCGGCGTTTATGCACTCGGCACTGGACAGGTGGCACACAGCAAACGCATTGCCATTCAAATGCCCGTTGTGATATGGTGTACCCTGTGGATTTGACATAACACGACAGGGCAGGTGGCGATACCATGCTGGGTATGCGTGAAATCTTTTTGGTTTCCGGCGGGCTGGGGCTTTTCCTCTTTGGCATGAAGATAATGTCCGGCGGGCTGGAGCTAATCGCGGGCAACCGTATGCAGGGCATCCTGAAGATGGCCACCTCCAACCGGGTGCTGGCCGTCATTGTGGGCATTATCGCCACCATTGCCATCAATAGCTCCACCGCAGTAACGATTATGACGGTGAGTTTTGTCAATACCGCCATGATGACCCTCGCCCAGGCCATCGGGATTATACTGGGTGCCAACGTGGGGACCACCTTCAGCGCGCAACTTATCGCCTTCCGTATTGATACCTTCGCGCCGTTTTTCATATTCGTCGGCGTCATCATGTATATTTTCTTCAAGAACAGCAAAATCAAAAACACCGGCTACATTGTGCTGGGCTTTGGCATTTTGTTCTTTGGCGTGTCGGTGATGGGTCAGCCCCTGCGGGCCCTGGCCAACGAACCCGCCTTCAACGAATTTCTGACAGCCTTCACCAACCCCTTCCTCGCGCTGATTGCGGGCTTTGTTTTTACGGCCATCATCCAGAGCTCCTCCGCCACCATGGGTATCCTGGTGACGCTACACCTCAGCGGCGTGCCCCTCTCCTTCGAAACCTCGGCCTTTATCATTTTGGGCACCAACATCGGCACCAGCATCACTACGGTCATCGCCTCCATTCCCGCCAACCGGGAGAGCAAGCGGGCGGCCTTGTTCCATATCATGTATGACATCATCGGGAGCGCGGTCTTCGGCACGCTGATATTCGTGATTCCCGCTATTTTGAACTGGTTCACCGCCACCTGGTACGAGCCGGCGCGGCAGGTGGCCATGTTCCACACGCTGTATAATTTTGCCACCATGTTCCTGTTGTTGCCCTTCGTGGGGCCCATCGCCAAGCTGATGACGCGCCTGGTTCCCGCCAAGGTTGACGAGGGCGACGCGGTGTACGAAAAGAAATTCCTGTATCTGGAATCCGCCCTGAACACATCCCCCTCCGTCACCCTCATGAACGCGAAATCCGAAATTCTCCGCATGGGCAGGCTGGCCAACGAAAACCACCGCCTCTCCGTAGAGGCTTTCTTCGAAAACGACATCAATAAAAAAGAAAAAATCCGCGAGTACCGGAAAATCATCGTCTTCCTGCGTAAGGCCATCAAGCAGAAGCTCATCGAGACCAACAGCATGGCCGTGACGCGGCAAGAGGCCAAGCGTATCCAAAAAATGGTGGGCATCTTAAACGACATCAGCAAAATAGACGAACAGGCGAAAAATATTTTGAGCTGTACCAAGGACATGGAGGAAATCAAATTCGATTTCTCCCCCACCACCCTTAGCGAGCTGAAGCGGCTAAGCGGCATCGTGGACGAGGTGCTGAACGAGTCCCTCCTGGCTTACGAAGTGGAGGACGCCAGGAAGCTGTCCATGATAAAATCCCAAATGAAAATCGTGAAATCCTTGAAGGCCGCCTGTGTGGAAAGCCGCGCAGAGCGGTTGGTGGACGAAAACTACAGCACAGAGAAAACCGCAATTTTTACCACGATTATCAGAAGCTTCGAGCGCAGCGCGGAACGGGCAAAGGACATCGCCTTTTCCATTTCGCCGGAGAAAAATTAGCAAGGGAGAGATAATATGTTCAATACAGATATTGGCATAGACCTGGGCACGGCCTCGGTCATCGTATACATTCGCGGCCAGGGGACGGTGCTGAAGGAGCCCTCCGTGGTGGCTATTGACAAGAACACGGACAGTATTTTGGCTGTGGGGGAGGACGCCCGCAGTATGCTGGGCCGCACCCCCGGCAACATCGTGGCCATACGCCCCCTGCGCGAGGGCGTGATTTCCGATTATCACATTACGGAAAAAATGTTAAAATATTTTATTAACAAGGCCGTGGGGCGTCCCCTCATGCGCAAGCCAAGAATTGCCATATGCGTCCCCTCCAACGTCACCGAGGTGGAACGGCGCGCCGTAGAGGACGCGGCCCGCCAAGCCGGGGCCCGGCAGGTCTTCGTCATCGAGGAGCCCATCGCCGCCGCCATCGGTGCGGGCATTGACATTGCCCGTGCTTGTGGTAGTATGGTGGTCGATATAGGAGGCGGTACTACCGATGTTGCCGTTATTTCCCTGGGTGGCACGGTGGAAAAAACTTCTATAAAGGTAGCCGGCGACCATTTCGACGAGGCCATCATGCGCTACATGCGGCGCAGGCACAACCTGCTTATCGGCGAGCGCACGGCAGAGGACTTGAAAATCCACGTGGGCACAGCCTATGAGCGGGAGACCCCGGTAAGTATGGACATACGCGGGCGCAACCTCGTAACGGGCCTGCCCCGGACCCTGGCCGTCACCTCCGAAGAAATGCAGGAGGCGTTGCAGGAGTCCGTCTCCAGCGTGGTGGACGCGGTGCATCAGGTGCTGGAGCGTACCCCGCCGGAGCTGGCCAGCGATATCGCCGACCGGGGCATCGTCATGACCGGCGGCGGGAGTCTGCTGTACGGGCTGGATTTGTTGCTGACCGAGCGCACGGGCATACAGACGGTTATCGCCGAGGAAGCCGTAACTTGTGTGGCCGTTGGTACCGGCCGGTACATCGAGTACGTTTCCGCCGGGAAGATTAATCTTACAGACCCATACAGACGATAGAAACCAAAAGGGGGATACATAATGGTTAGGGGCTTATACACCTCCGCGCTGGGTATGATTACCAACATGCAGCGGATGGACGTCATCACCAACAATATGGCCAACGCCGACACCACCTCGTTCAAGCGGGACCATGTGGTGTCACACCAATTTTCGGAATTAATGATGAACCGGCTCAACGACCCGTGGAATATGCCGGGTGTGCGCTGGTTCAAAGCCTCGCCCATCGGGCCGGTGGCACCGGGCGTGTTCATCGACGATGTCTTCACCGACTGGACCCAGGGCAGTATGCGCCAAACGGGGGCCAATCTGGATATCGCTTTGCAAGGCCAGGGTTTCTTCGTGGTCAACCACAACGGCGAGCAGCTCTTTACCCGGGACGGCTCCTTCACCTCCTTTGACGGAATGCTCCTCACCGCAGAAGGCGGCCGGGTGCAGGGCCTAAACGGGGATATTGTGTTGCCCGACGGCATACCCGTGCTTAGTGAAACCGGGCGCATCTACGTCAATGGCGAATATGTGGATACCTTACTGCTCACCACCTTCACCGACTTGCACTCCCTGCGGAAAATGGAGGACAACTTCTTCCGCACCACAGAGCATTCCGTCCGCGCCGCCTTCGAGGGGCGGGTGCATCAGGGCTTTCTGGAAAATTCCAACGCCAACATCGTCAGTGAAATGGTGCAGATGATAGCACTCTCCCGCGCATTCGAAACCAATGCGCGTATTCTGTCCGTCCAGGACCAAACCCTGCAACGGGCCGTGAACGATATAGCACGGACATAACCGCAGCGGGGCAACGCCCCCACTAAAAATGTATGGAGTGATGCGATATGATGCGTTCATTGTGGACGGCAGCATCGGGCATGAGAAGCCAGATGTTGCAAATAGACAATATTTCCAACAATTTAGCCAATGTAAATACCACGGGCTTTAAACGGGAGCGGGTGGAGTTCAAGTCCCTGCTGTACGAGACCATGCGCCGCGCCGACCTTGACCCGGTGAATATGACGGGCCGCCCCGTCAATTTACAAGTGGGCCATGGCGTTCGCCCGGCGGCGGTTTCCCGGATTTTCATGCAAGGGCCCCTGCAACGTACCGACAACCATACCGATATCGCCATCGAGGGCGACGGCTGGTTCCGGGTACGGGGCAACTTCGATGAATATTTCTTCACCCGGGACGGCTCCTTCAAGCTGATGCCCGACGGGGACGGCGGGTTGATACTGGCCACCTCCGACGGCTTCCCGGTGATGAGCACCGACGGGGACATCATTACCATCCCCGAGGATATACCCTCCCGGGACGTAAGCATCGACGATTTCGGTACCCTGCGCCATGTGAACGAGCTGGGCGAAATGGTTGAGCTGGGCTATCAGCTGAGCATCTACCAGTTTTCCAACCCCCAGGGCATGGAGGCCGTGGGCGGTAATTTGTTCATAGAAACCGTTGCCTCCGGCCCGGCCCTCTCCGAGGCCGAGGGGGAAACCGCCCGCATCAGCCGCGTTATCCAGGGCTACCTGGAAATGTCCAACGTACAAATCGCCGAGGAAATGGTGAACCTCATCGTGTCCCAGCGGGCCTTCGACCTTAACTCCCGCGCCATAACCACCACCGACGAAATGCTACAGACGGCCATTAATCTAAAGCGGTAGGGGGATAAACCATGGAAATCATCAGTGCCAGCAATACCCAACTACGGGACTTGGCCATGACCCAACAGCGGCATAGTTCAGAAATTGGCCGCTTTCAGGAAATGTTTGCCCAGGCTATGGATAACCGTATCGACCCCTCCCACGAGGGCACGGTGCTGGACCGGGCCGCCATCCGTCACGCGGCGGAGGTGTTTGAATCCTATTTCATACAAATGATGTTCCGGGAGATGCGCAAGACCACCCTCAACGAGAACAGCTTCATCCCCAAGAGCCACGCGGAGAAAATTTTCACCAGCATGAAAGATGAGGAAGTGTCGAAGCAGGCCGCCGCCGCCGGGGGGATTGGCCTTGCGGATATGATTTACCGGCAGATGACCCGGCATTTGGACTAAAGCAAAATAAATTCCTACACAAAAAAAACGAGATTTCGGCTTGCGCCCACTCTCGTTTTTTGTTTGGCTTTTTGTTTGGCTTTTTGTAAAAATCCCTTTTACCGCCGCATGGGGCTGATGTAGACCTGGTTGGCGTTGAGCCCGGTCTTGCGCATGGCGGTGTCGAGGATAATGGCCAGCTCGGAGTTGGTGAGGGTATCCTGGCCTACGATGATGTCCACGCCATTGTCGGAGATGCGGACATAGACCTCGGGAAAGCCCTTTGACTGGAGGAGGGATTCCACGCCGGATTCGCGCTCTACGCGGCGTTGGATTTCCAGCTTATCTTCCACGGCTTGCTCGCGCTGGGCTTCGCTCACGTTTTCGTTGTTAATCAGCTCGGTGAGGGTGGCACTCAGGCTGGAGCGGTGCTGTTCCCGGTTGAGCCGCGCCTGTACGAAGAAGGGCTCGTTGGTGTTGCGGTCCACAAAGATGGCCTCGCCCGCTTCGGTGATGTTCTCCTCGTTGGTGGGGAGCGCGATGATTTGGCTCAAATCAAGCTCGGCAAAGGTGGGCCAGGTGATGTCGTCGGCGAAGGCGGAGATGGCCGGGTTATGGGTTGTTCCCCAGGGGTCTCCCATGCCCACCAACGCGCCGGAGGGGCCAATGAGCGCGGCGATTTCGCCGTCGTTGAGCCGGTAGCCGATATGCTCCTCATCGGGCCGCGAGTCCAGCCAGGTAAGGTAGCCCGCAATGGCTATCATGATAACCAGCGCGCTGATAATAATTTGGTTCCTCTTGAGTACAAAGATGTCACTCGGGCCTTTAAAACGGCGTTCTTTGCGTTCCTTCATTATTATTGCCTCCCTTTTTTATGAACTTCTTTTATTGCCTTTTCATGGTTAATATTTGAATGCGGTGGGCATCTATGCCCAGCACAGCCTGTGCCGCCCGCGTCAAATCCGTTCGTACCAGCGGGTCCTCCCCTCCCTGCGTGATAATGACAATCCCTTCGATGGCCGGCATACTCTCGCGCAGCACCAGCGGCTGGCTACCGCCGTTGCGGTCGGAAACAAGAACCGTATGCCGCGCTTCGTTGTGCTGGCGGGTTTCCCGGTGGCCGCCTTGGGCGTCCTCCTCCCGGGTAAAGGCTTCGCTGGCGGTGCTGTCTATGGCGAAAACCGTTTCCCGCACCGTGGAAAAACCCAGCATGACCCGCACCTGCCCCGCGCCCTGCATCAAAGAGAAAAATGCTTCCAGCCGCTCCTCCGTGGCGCGTAAATCGGAGTCCGCCGGGGCCGGGGAGGTATACGCCATGGGTACGGGGAAATCCGCACCCTGCGGGACGTTCCTGTCTCCCGTGGTGAGGAACCGCCCCACCAGCATGAGCAAGGCTCCCGCGGCCAGCAATGCAAAAAACAGGGTCTTCTTGTTCTTTTGTAACATGGGTTCACCTCATCAAGGGTAGCGTAGTATCACATGTATATGCTCATGGGGAAGGTTATAGAAGTCGGCGATTAAATTTTTTGCTTCACTGGCAAGGGGGTGGGCTTCGGCGGCGGCTTCCCGGTTCACCCGCACTGGCTCTATGCGGATAAAGGGGACGCGGCGGGGCTCTTCGGCGCGGCTGACACTGACCCAAGCCCCTGTTATGCGGGTGAAATCCTCGGTATAGGAAAAGGAAGCCTCGTGCAAGGTAATGTCACTCCGGGCGAGCATCCCCCGCAACTGTATCGTTAGCTGTTCCTCAAAGGCCGCAGACAAATGCGCCCGGTGCAAAGCCGTGTACCCGGGCTCCCCCGGGGCGAAGGCGGGCTGTAGGATGGGCAACCCCGCCACCCCGGCGAAGAAATCCAACCCGTCGAAGTCCGCGCTGAAATTCCGCAGGGGCGCGATGACCATAATCACCAGCACAAAGCCCGTCACCAGCGTGACAAACTTCCGGTACTTTCCCGCCGGGGCCACCCTATGCGCCACCCCGGCAAAGAGCAGGTAATATGTTATATTCGTAATGTAGCTGAAAAATGCAGACATAAAGGCTCCTTTCGTGCCGGGGGGTTGGCGGGGGGCGAATGGGTCGCGCTAGCACTCATCGCTGGATGATTGGCCTGGCCGGGGAAGTGGTTGCGTTCGTTTCGCTCCGCGAACCCAACGCCAACCACGTAACCCCGTCCCGCGCCACTAATCTGCGCGAATGAGCGAGACGCGCTTACCCATTCACCCCCCGCCAACCCCCATCCCCCCATCCCGCTGTGTGTAAAAAATTACTGGACACCAACAGTACGCACACTTTTATAGATGCTGGTTTTCAAGTAATTTATTTAACAGTACTCCGCTTCACTCGGGCGAGGTGGGCTGGGAGGGGGGTGAGGTGGAGAGTGATAAGCGCGAATTGTGAAATCGCGATGATGCGTGGCGCAGGTGCGGCTTAGTGCTTGGCGTTTGGCTTGTGTAACAAGACCAACGCAAGCACTTGCCACACCAAGCCATCTCATCAAGCGATGAACACCAGCGCGTTCACTCTCCACCTCACCCCCCTCCCAGCCCACCCCCTCCCGCTGTCAAAAGGAGAGGAGTATTACTACTGAATACAGGCACATCACCCCAAGCAAAGCGGCGGCGGCGAACAGTTGGCCCATGGCCTTACTCGCGCTGTCCATACAGGCGGTGAGCCGCGCATCCGAGATGGGCTGGATGATGGCGGCGGTGATTTTATAGACCCAGGAGAGGACTAGAATTTTCAGCAGGGGCGTGGCCAGGGCCAGGCACAGCAGGAGCACCAAAGCCACCAGCACGCCGCTCCGGGCGGCCTGGGAAAAATGGATTACCGTGTCCATGGCGGCGGTAAGGGCGTTGCCCACCATGGGGACCGCTCCCACCGCGCTCCGGGTGGTACGCAAAGCGGCATTATTAATAATGGGCGCGGAAATACGCTGGATGGTGAGCAAGAACATGAACACGCCCACGATGGCCTTCAGGGAATAGTCGGCGATTTTGCGCACCAGGCTGGCCAGCTTGTCCAGCTTGTTGTCTTCGTTGAGCTGGTTTACGATGTCCAGGGCCGCCGCGCTCAGCACCAAGGGGACGAACACGCCGGAGATGAACCAGGTAATTAATTGAAGCGCGAAGAAAAGCAAGGGATGAAAGCCCGCCGCGCCCAGGAAGTTGCCGCTCATGGCCATCAGGCTAATCATGAGGGGGACGGCGGCGGTCATCATGGCGGTGACGGCGGAAACCAGCCCCGTAAGGATATCCACGGAAATATGAAACGAGGAGATGGCCAACAGCACCGCCAGCAAATAGGTGACGTAGAAGCCCATTTCCCCTGCCGATTTGTGGGTGAAGGCTTGGGTGAGGCAATGCATCAGCGCGCCAAGGATGGCGATTATTAATAACTGCCGGATTAACTGCCCGTTGGCGAAAAACTCCGCGAAGATTAGGTTCCCCCCGGCACTGAGAATGCCCGTAAGGGATAAATCCAGCTCCCCCCGCACCGCTTGCTGGGCCAAGTCGATAAACCGGGGCAGGCCGGGCCTGTCCAGCGCGGTCAAATCATAGCGGTCGAGCTGTAACAGGTTTTCCAATTCGAAGCCGTCCGGGGCTGTTCCGTGCCACGCGCCGCTCACGGCAGTAGCCCGATGACAATGCCCGCAATGTCGATAACAATGGGCATGGCCATAACCAAAATAAT
This sequence comes from Defluviitaleaceae bacterium, assembly GCA_009787785.1. GTDB lineage: Bacteria > Bacillota > Clostridia > Lachnospirales > WQUN01 > WQRX01. The sequence goes on along the minus strand of WQSR01000010.1, from coordinate 1,650 downwards.
CAGCCGTCCCGCCATATCAATTTTGGCCGCGATGGCGGATTCACCCGCGTCCATGCACACCGACGCGCCCAGCTCCGCCATGTACGCAATGCCAATGACGCGCAAAACCAGGCCCACATACCGTGCCCCGCCCTCCAGCATTTCCCCCAGCTGGGTAAACACCCCGATGGCATAGGCCAGCTCGGGCAAGACCATGACAAACAAAAGCACGCTGGCGGCAATGGTAATGAGTAAAGCGATTTCCGGGCTTTGCTTTTTGATGGTCAACGCCAGCACCGCACACAAAATACCCGTCGCGATTATCTGTAGGATGGTCATGGCTACAGACCAAAAATGACCTGCACTTCGGTGAACAGCTCACTTACATATTGAATCACCCAAAACAGCACCACCAACAGCCCGGCCAAGGTGGTCATCATGGCCTGTTCCTCCCGCCCGGCGCGGTTCAACACCTGATTCAGCACCGCCACCAAAATCCCCACCGCGGCAATTTGAAACACGACACTTATATCCATAAGACGCCTCCTCCAGCCCTACCACAGTACTACCACCAGCAGCAGTCCCCCCACCACACCCAGACTGCGGTACATTTTTTTATTCTTGTCCGCTTGCGTCTGCAAGGCCACCGCCTTCTCATCAATATAGCTGAGCGTATACTCTATGGCGTTGCGTTGCATTTCCTTGTCCAGATAGCCCAGGGTCTTGCCGAAGCCCTCCACCACGGCCCAATCCTCTTCCGAAAGCCGCGTCTGCTCCTTCACTTCCCCTATCGCTTGCATCCACAGTCGGTAGGCCGTTTCCCCCTCGCCCTGGGCCAGCAATTCCCCAAAGCGCGTAAACATGGGCTCCACCCAGCGTTGTACCCGCTTGCCGATGTTCACCGCGGCGGCGGGGAGGGGCGTGCGCATATATTCGATTTCCGAGGACAAAATCAGCAACGCCTTTTTAAATTCCAGCAAATCCAGTGTCCGCTGGGTCTCCAAGGCGGCATAATAAAAGCCCAGAGCCGCCGCGCCGCCCACCACCGCCATCGCGCCAATCAATTGCATTAACATGGCAACCCACTCCCGTCATAGACCCCCCGCACCCGCCCCGGCGCGTCCAGCACCACAAACCGCTCCACCGCGCCCAAGGCCACAAGCCGCGCCAAGGCCGGATTTTTACCCACATCCTCCACGCCGTACCCATGGGCACTACACAGCAATTTGACCCCCGCGTTAAGCAGCTGCTCCACGGCCTTGGCGTCTTTTTCGCCGCCCAGCTCGTCCACCGCCACCACATGGGGCGACATGGCGCGTAGTAGCATCACCATACCCTCGGCCTTGGGGCAAGCGTCCAGCACATCGGTTCTCACACCCACGTCGTTCTGGGGGATGCCTTGAAAGCAACCCGCCACCTCGCTCCGCTCGTCCACCAAGCCCACGGTGAGCCCCCCGTCGGAAATCTGCCGCACAATGTCCCGGAGAAAGGTCGTCTTCCCAAACCCCGGCGGCGAAATAATCATCGTGTGATAAAAACGGGAGCCCGTATATATAATAGGAAGCAATCCATCCGCGCACCCCGGCACGCTGTGGGCAACGCGGATGGCCAACGCGCTGATATGCCGCCAGGCACGCACCACGCCCCCCTCCACCACGGCCTGACCCGCCA
>WQSR01000009.1 GCA_009787785.1 Defluviitaleaceae bacterium | reverse complement strand
CCCCCCCCTATGACGGCAACCCCTTCCCCACCCCTGCCCCGCCGCCCCCGCCCATTGGGGGCCCCATAGCCACACCGCCGCCTTTGGGTTAGGCCATGTTTGACATAAAACAGGCGTTGAAGGACCTGCCCCGCAAGCCGGGGGTGTATATCATGAGGGACGAGAGCGACGCCATTATCTATGTGGGCAAGGCCGTAAACCTGCACAACCGGGTGCGCAGTTATTTTCAGACGGGCGCGTCGGCCAACTATAAGGCGCGGCATATGGCGAAATACATTACCCATTTTTCCTACACCGTCACCGACAGCGAAATGGAAGCCTTCATACTGGAAAACGCGCTGATAAAACGCCACTGCCCCAAATACAATATCCGCCTGAAGGACGATAAGGCATACCCGTATATCCGCATCACCATACACGAACGTCTGCCCCGCATCTTGTTTGCGCGGCAACGAGGGAAGGATAGGGCAAAGTATTTCGGCCCCTTCCGCTCCGGTGAGCGGGTGCGCGAAATCTTGAATATGCTCCACAAGCTCTGGCCCATCCGGCGGTGCACGAAGATTTTCCCCCGGGATTTTAATAAGGGACGCCCCTGCCTGAACCATCATATTGGCCAATGCCGCGCACCCTGCAATAAATTGTTCGATGAGGAAACCTACCGCCAATATATTACCGAAGCGGAGCGGTTCATCCAGGGCAAAACCACCCCGGTGGTATCCCGCCTGAAGCAGGAAATGGCCGCCGCCGCCGAGGAAATGCAATTTGAGCGGGCCGCCGAAATCCGCGATACCCTTGCCATGCTGGGGGAATTGTCCGAGAAGCAAAAAATAGACACCGGGGGCGACGACCGGGACGTAATCGCCCTGGCCAGGGACAACGCCGACGCCTTGGTGGAAATTTTCTTTGTCCGGGATGGAAAAATGGCGGGTAGTGAGCATTTTATGATGGAGCCGGACGCCCACGCCGCCGATGGCGAGATTTTGGCCGCCTTCCTCAAGCAATTCTACAGCGAGGCCGCCTACATCCCCAAGGAATTGTCCCTTATCTCGGCCCCGGCGGAGAAGGACGCCATCGCCGCTTGGCTGTCTCATCTTGCCGAGCGGCAGGTGCAAATCCATGTCCCGCAAAAGGGCGAGAAGCGCGACATGGTAAAGCTGGCGCAAACCAACGCCCAGCTCACGCTGGCTCAGTTCGGTGCCCATGTACGCAACGAGCTGGAGCGCAACCGCCGCGCTTTGCACGAAATCACCGACGCCCTGGGCTTCGAGGCGCGGCTGACCCGCATCGAGGCACTGGACATATCCAATACCCAGGGCTTCGAATCCGTGGGCTCCATGATTGTTTTCGAGGACGGCAAGGCAAAGCGGAGCGATTACCGGAAATTTAAATTAAAGGGCGTGGTAGGCCCCGACGATTATGCCGGCATCGAAGAAGTCCTCACCCGCCGCCTGACCCGCTACCGCCAGAACCATACGGCTTTTTCAAAGCTACCGGACATTATTTTCGTGGACGGCGGCAAGGGGCAGATTTCGGCGGCGAAAAAAGCCCTCGCCACCCTTGGGATGGATATTCCCGTATGCGGCATGGTGAAGGACGAACGCCACCGCACCCGGGGATTACTCTTCGAAGGCAAGGAGGCTCCCCTACCCCGCACCTCGGAGGGCTTCAAGCTGGTGACGCGCATACAGGACGAGGTGCATCGCTTCGCCCTGGAGTATCACAGAAAATTGCGCACCGATACCCAGGTGCGCTCCGTGCTGGACGATATCCCCGGTGTGGGCCCCACCCGGCGCAAGGCGTTGCTGGCCCATTTTAAAAATATCGAGGCCATCCGCACGGCGGAAATAAAGGATTTATCGCAAGTGGATTCCATGAACAAGGCAAGCGCGGAAGCGGTACATCGCTTCTTTCACACACAAACAAATTAGTGTATAATAAAACCAGAGTAAAATTTGCAAGAGGAGCCTGCAAATTTTACTTCACTTGAAGGAGGAGGTTGCGCCATGGCATATAAACCTATTTGGGACATGGATTATGTGTACAACGCAGATGAAAGCGATGAGTTCCGGCAGGTACGCATCACGCTGGAAATATCGGATACCGATGGACGCGTCACCCTTACCCCCAATTTTATGATGACCATCCGGGAAATCGACAGTGTAATGCGCGAGTATTCCGAAGATGTGCTGAAGCGGATGCTAACGGATTATGACTCCTTCTACCCGGTACGCATCATATACAACGGCGTTGAAATGAAGGTGGAGTTTAACAGTCAGCGCGAAGTGATGGGAATAGCTATCGTATGAGCGCGGGGTTAGCCGCAAGCGGCGTGCTCAATACGCCCAGTACGGGTTATACCGTTCCCCTCGACCTTCTTATGAACGAGTTCAACCTCGACTTGCTCACCCCTGCCGTAGACATTGAAAAAAAAGTATTAACCCGCGCCAATATTAACCGCCCTGCCCTGCAGTTGGCGGGTTTTTTCGATTATTTTGACCCGACGCGCCTGCAAGTTATCGGCATGGTGGAGCATACCTACCTCACCAAGCTGGAGGAAAATTTCCGCAACGAAAACCTGCGCCGCATCTTCCAGCATCGTATCCCGGCCATAGTCATGTGCCGGAAACTGGGCCTCTTCCCGGAAATGCTGGATTATGCCGAGCGGTATGACGTGCCCATTTTCTCCACCCCCTGGTCCACCACCGATTTTATCAGCGAAATTATACGCTGGATGAAGGTACAGCTCGCGCCACGCATCACCATGCACGGTTGCTTGCTGGATATCTACGGTGTGGGTACGCTGATTGTGGGCGAAAGCGGCGTGGGTAAATCGGAAACCTCCCTGGAGCTTATCAAGCGCGGGCATCGTTTCATAGCCGACGACGCCGTGGAGGTGCGCCGCGTGTCTTCTGAAACCCTCATCGGCTCCTGCCCGGCGAATATCCGCTATTTTCTGGAGCTACGCGGCATCGGCATCATTGACATCATGCAGATGTTCGGCGTGCAATCCATTAAGCCCACCCAGTCCATCGAGCTGATTATCAACCTTGAGCTGTGGGACCCCACCCGTGTGTACGACCGGCTGGGCCAGGTGGAGGAATATACAGATGTATTGGGTAACAAAGTGTGCAGCCACTCAATTCCTATACGCCCGGGGCGGAGCCTTTCTATTTTGTGTGAATCCGCCGCCATAAACCATCGACAAAAAAAGCTTGGCTACAATGCCGCAGAAGCTTTGACCGAGCGTGTATTGAAAAATTCGAGTGGAGTGATGAGGATTCATGACGTTTATTAAAGCGTTGCGAAAGATACTGCCCGCCGGGGCATTGCTAACAAACGAACCCATGGCAAAATATACGAGCTTTAACATCGGCGGCCCGGCAGAGGTACTGGCTAAGCCGTCAACCGTGGCGCAATTGCAAGAGATTTCCGCGCTGTGCCACACCCACAACTGGCCGCTGACCTTGCTGGGTGAGGGTAGCAATGTGCTGGTGGCTGACGAGGGCATCCATGGGGTGGTTATGCTAACCACAGGGCTGGATACCCTGCAAATTGACGCGAAGCCGGGGGAAATCGGCTATATCACCGCCGCCGCCGGGGTGCGGCTTTCCAAGCTGGCCGACGCGGCTTGCGAATCGGGGTTGCAGGGGCTGGAATTTGCCCAATCCATACCCGGCTCTGTAGGCGGCGCGGTATATATGAACGCCGGGGCATATGGGCATGATATCGAAGAGGTGTGCACTGCCGTAACCCTATTGAAAACCGGCAAAATCATAAAAATACCCGGCAAGGAAATGGCCTTTGGGTATCGCACCAGCCGCGTGCAAAACGAGGGCGGCTGTATAATAGAAGCCATTTTTCGTCTGTTGCCCGGCGACCCCGGGGAAATCCGCGCCACGATAAACAAACTAAACGCCGAACGCCGGGAAAAACAGCCCTTTGAGCCCAGCGCGGGCAGTACCTTCAAGCGGCCCAAGGGACATTTCGCGGGGAAGCTGATTCGCGAGGCGGGGCTGATGGGGCGCACCGTGGGCGCGGCCCAGGTAAGCGAAAAGCACGCGGGCTTTATTATTAACAAGGGCGGCGCGACGGCACAGGACGTGTGCGGGCTTATGGAAATCGTGCGCAAGGATGTGTATTCGAATGCGGGCGTGTGGCTAGAGCCGGAAGTAAAAATATTGGGCCAAAAATATCCTTGGATGTGAGCCCGACCGCTGCCAGGGGCAGACGGAGGGAGGGCGAGCATCGCTGAATGCGAGGCAAATTCGAGCGGAGCGAAGAATGCGCCCGCAATGAAGCGTGGATGTGGCGGAGGGAGGGGCAGTAGATTATGCGGATAGTTGTTGTCACGGGTATGTCCGGCGCGGGCAAGACCACGGTGCTTAAAATTTTCGAGGACGCGGGATGGCATTGCGTGGACAATCTGCCGCCTACGTTCATCGGGAGTTTCGCCAAGCTGTGCGTAGAGCGGGATACGGGTATTACCCAGGTAGCTTTGGGCATTGATATCCGCGGCGGGAAGATGTTCGACGATTTGTCCCAGGGCTTGGAGGAGCTCGAAACCCAGGGCGTTGCCTATTCGATTTTGTTCCTCGACGCCAGCAACGACGTACTGCTCAACCGCTACAAGGAAACCCGGCATGTGCACCCACTGGCGAAGAATGACCTGGTCAGCGTCGGGATTGCCAAGGAGCGGGTTCTGCTGGAGGACGTAAAACCCCGCGCCACCTATGTAATCGACACGAGTTTTATCCTCCCGCGCCAGCTAAAGGAAAAAATCCTGCACATCTTCGTGGAGAACGCGGAATTTGACAGCATGATGATTAACGTAGTAAGTTTTGGGTACAAGTTTGGCATTCCCGATGAGTCAGACTTGGTATTCGATGTGCGGTTTTTGCCCAATCCCTTTTATAATCCCGAACTGCGGGCCCTTACGGGGCTGGACCGGGATGTGCGCGATTATGTGATGAATCATTCCGTAAGCGTCCGCTTCTCGGAGAGTTTGCTTGCTATGCTACGCTCGTTGATTCCCCACTACATAAGCGAGGGGAAAAACCAGCTGATTGTAAGCATCGGCTGTACGGGCGGGCGTCACCGCTCGGTGGCGTTGGCAAATGAGCTATTCACCGCGCTGAAGCATGGCCATTCCGTGGTGTTGAGCCACCGTGATATTGACAAGGACCCTGCACGGCACTCCGGGGGAAGGTATGAGAAATAAAAAAGACTCATTTTCTGCGGCGGTGAAGGCAGAAATAAGGGGGCTTCCGGCGGATGACGAAGAAAACCGCGCCTTTGTACAGCGGTGCTTCCTTTCAGGGGGAACGGTTTCCGACCCCAACCGCTCGTACCATTTGGAATTTTCCCTGGAGTTCTTTGTAGCAGAAAAATTGGTACGCATACTACGCGGATTTGGGTTGAATCCTAAGCAAACCATGCGGCGGGGCTTGGAATCGGTGTATGTAAAGGAAGCGGGGGAAATCGCGGATATACTCAACATCATGACGGCGCATAAGTCTTTGCTCCGGTTTGAAAGCATCCGTGTGGAAAAGGAATTGCGCAATCATTTGAACCGCAAGGTGAATTGCGAAACCGCCAATTTGAATAAGACCGTTGCCGCCGCGCTGGGTCAAATTGAAACCATAAGGTTCATCCTGGAAAACACGGGGCCGGGGTATCTGGACAAATCCCTGGAGGAAGTGGCACAATTGCGCTTGACCCACGAAAACGCCAGCCTGGAAGAAATCGGTGCGATGCTGGAGCCGCCCATTGGCAAATCCGGCGTCAACCACCGGTTACGTAAAATACACATCATTGCAACAGAGCTTGCAAGAGAATAGGAGCAAACCAAAATGATTGAGCGTTCAATCCGGGTGCATTCGCTGTTTGAATCGGGGGAAGCGGCTGTGCTTGTGCAGACGGCCAGCCGGTTCAACAGCCGAATTTCCCTCATGCACGAAGACAAAACAGCCAATGCCAAAAGCATCATGGGCATCATTTCGCTGGATTTAAAAAGCGGCCAAACCGTGAGAATCATTGCCGACGGGGAGGACGAGCAATCGGCCCTGCCCGTGCTGGAACAGCTTTTGGGCACGTCATCCGAGCCCGCGTAGCCCATGTATACGGTATTTACTAACAATAATGCGGTGGCGGAGTTTTTCAAGCAAAAGCCGGAGCTCAACTGCACCGTAAAATGGGTGAACGCGCCGGCTATGGAAGTGCTGGTAGCCGCCCGGGTGAATATCCGCAAAGGGGCCGCGCTGATTAGCAATCCCCTGGTGGGGATAAATCTGCCCGTGGTGCAAGCCCCCGGCAGGAACCTTCGCTCCCCTGCCCCGAAGCAGACCATCGTAAACCCCTACCTCACCGTGCTGACCACCATGCCCAACGATACGGTGGATTTTCAGTCGGTAAAGCAGGTGGACGAGGCGTTGTCCCTGTACAAAAAAAACGCCAAACTGCGCTTTGTCGCCCACAGCGACGACGCGGTTCAGCATTTTCAGATGGTGGACATAAAATGTATGTTGCAACGGCTGTCGGAGCTATTGAAAATCGAGTTTGGCTTATTTCAGTAAGTTAGCTTGAATCGTGGATTATACATATTTATAGCCGAATATAGCAAATTCAATGAGAAACGGTCCCGGCAGAGCGGCACCCGAAACTGCAAAACGTGCAGTTTCGGGCGATTTTGCCGCGATAGGCGAGACCGATTTCGAATTAATTTGCTATAAAACGGGAACGGGCCGCCACAGCGCGGTCATGCCGCCAGCTTGAACAAAGTATCAAATTTGGTAAACAACGCCAACGCCCCACGTACCTTCAGCCCGCCAATCATAAACGCCTTTTGTGCGGTAAACTTGGCGTTGAGCACGTCCAGCCACAGGGCGGCATCCGCGATAACGGTGACATCCGGGGCTTCGGCAATGCCGTCGGTGTAGGTGCATTCCTTGCTTTGGATGGTCAAATATCCTTCGAAGGTTTCCGTTCCGTTAATGCTGATTTGGATGACAGCCTGGGTTCCCGCCGACAGTTGGGGCTGGAAATAATGGGGCAGGTTTTGGGTAAGCTGGCGCGCCGTTTTCTTACGGGCGGGCGCGGCCACAAGGGGTGTGATGGGTGCCAGGATTAAATCGTCGTCTTCGTTGATGAAATCATCTTCGCCCTCTTCCCCCGGCTCGGTGTATTTCTCCGCGAACAGGCGGGAAAGCTCCTCGATATCGCGCTCCTGTTGCTCGGTGAAGGCGTCCAGCCGCTTGTGTGTGTGCGTGGATTTGCCACTGGCCTTGCCGCCGCCGGATGGAACCGCTCCCGCAACCCCCTGGACATAGTCTTGGGGAATGATTTTCTTCCGGTTTTGGTGGACGGCGCGATAAAAGACCTCCAGTTCCTTGTCGATAAAATCCCGGATATAATCGCTTTCCTCCAAAGCCTCCATGTGGGACGCTTGCAATCCGATTTGCGTGGTATCATACCCGCCCATGTGCTGTACCACCCGGGAAAGGTATTGCAATGCCCCCCGCTCGCCCCCTTCATCTGAGACAACAATCAGCGCGCAGTGCTTGGCTTGGAGCAGTCGTGCGTATTCGGGCAACTCAAAGTATTCCAAAAATGTCTGCAAAATTGCCGACGGCGCGAAAAAGGAAGCCGAACAGGCAAGGATGATGCCGTCCGCTTCCTTTATGGATGCCATTTGCCCGTCCAGGTGGGCGTTCCGCACTCCGTCAAAATAGGGCGGATGCACCACGCCAAGATTCAGCTCAGACATTTCCACGCCCAGCTCGGCGAACACATCCTTGGTATACGCCAGCAACTTCGCCAGCCCTTTATCGAAATGGGGCAAATTCCCGCTAATGTACGCAATTTTCATCTAAATCGCTCCCGGAACGTTTCGTTATACTGTAGAATAGGTATAATTATAACAGATTTTAAAAGGTGGAGGCACTATACGTGAAAAAAATAATTCTTACCGGCGGCGGAACGGCGGGCCATGTCACACCCCACCTCGCTTTGCTCCCCGCGCTCAAGGAAGCGGGGTTCGAGGTACACTATATCGGGAGCCACAGCGGCATGGAGCGGGAACTGGTGCAAAAGGCAGGGCTTACATATCATCCCATTTACTCGGGGAAGCTTCGCCGGTATCTGGATGTGCGCAACCTTACCGACTTGTTCCGCGTGGCGCGGGGACTGGGCGGCTCCCTTCGCATCCTGCGCCGCTTAAAGCCGGATTTGCTGTTTTCAAAGGGCGGCTTTGTCACCGTACCCGTAGTATTGGCGGCAAAAATACTGGGTATACCCTGCGTAATCCACGAGTCGGACCTCACCCCCGGGCTGGCCAACCGCCTCGCCGCCCCCTTCGCGAAAAAAATCTGCACCGCCTTCCCGGAAACTTTGACGCGTATACCCGAAAAAAAGGGGGTGCTTACGGGGATTCCCATTCGTGGGGAGCTCTTAACGGGCACCCGCGCCAAGGGGCTTGCCTTGTGCGGCTTCCCCAATGCCGACAGGCCGGTGTTGCTCGTCACCGGCGGGAGCCAGGGCGCGGCGGCAATCAACGCCTGCCTGCGGGGAACCCTTCCCCCACTCCTTAAAAAATACCGCGTGATTCACCTATGCGGCATGGGAAACCAGATGAGCACGCCCCATGACGCCTTTTTCGGCTACGCCCAGTTTGAATACGTGCAGGAGGGCCTGGCGGACCTCTACGCCGCCGCCGATATCGTCCTCTCCCGCGCCGGCGCGGGTACCCTTTTCGAGCTGTTGGCCATGAAGAAGCCCCACCTGCTCATCCCCCTTTCAAGGGAAGCCAGCCGGGGCGACCAAATTGATAACGCGGCATCCTTCGCCAAACGGGGATTTTCTGCGGTTTTACCCGAAGAAGATATGACCCCGGAAAGACTCCTGACGGAAATCAACGCGCTTTATAAATCCCGCCATGACTATATTAACGCCATGACCGCCCAGGAAAATACGAATGGGATTGAACGCGTGATGGCGGTGTTACTTAACAAATAAAAGGTTACACCTTCTTTTTAATTCCGGCATCTTTTAAAATACCGTTCGCTGTGTGCCTGTTTTCAATTTTGTCAACAACAGCAAAGGGTCTATTGGTAATCGGACTGTACCACATTTTATGCGAGCCCTTGCCACGCCGAAGAAAATAGCACCCATTATCAGACAATAACCTCAGCACCTGCTTCGTATAATCAGCCATTACGCGGTAGCCAGCACATCCATACTGACAGTGCGGTCAACCATTAATTTAATTTTAACCTCACCATGATATCCAAGGTCATTTTCCGCTATATCATACAGGGCAATTTTTACCCTTTCCAGCAAAGCGTCAAAGGAGCCATGGTCCAGTGTCATGGCGAATTTGTCGTTGGATGATGTGGCAAGCCAAATCCGCTCGTCCTCATACCATGAAAATTCAACCAAAAATTCCATCACACCACTCCCTTTAGCACCACCACCGCCAGTGGCGGTAATTTCATGTGCAGACTATGTTGCCGTCCGTCGCAGAGGAACTCGTCGGAAATCAACGGCCCCGGATTCACAATCCCGCCGCCGCCATACTTCACGTCATCGCTGTTCAGGATTTCCTTGTATTTGCCGGGCGCGGGCAAGCCCACCCGGTAATCCACATGGGGCACCGGGGTGAAATTACATACAAAAATTAGATATTCGTAGGCCGGCCCCAGGGCTTCCTGCTCGGCCTTGGTGCGGCGTTTCTTCTCCGTCACGCGATAAAAGGAAATCAGGCTCCGCTGATAGTCATTGCAATTGAGCCAATGGAAGCCGCCGCCGTGGAAATCATTCTGCCAGCAGGCGCGCTCCTTGAGGTAGAGATGATTCAAGTCCTTCACGAAGCGGTGCATCTGGCGGTGATGCTCGTATTGGTCCAGGAGGAACCAATTGAGGGAGCGGTTCTCGCCCCATTCATCAAACTGGGCAAATTCCCCGCCCATGAATAACAGCTTCTTCCCCGGATGCCCCATCATGAAGCCGTAAGCGGCGCGCAGGTTGGCCATCTTCTGCCAGAGGTCGCCGGGCATTTTGTTGACCATGGAGCCCTTGCCATGCACCACCTCGTCATGGGACAGCACCAAAATGTATTTCTCCGAATAGGCGTACACCATGCCGAAGGTCAGATTGTGGTGGTGGTGCTTGCGGTAGATGCTGTCCTTGGTCATGTAGGTGAGGAAATCGTTCATCCAGCCCATATTCCATTTCAGGGAGAAGCCCAGGCCGTCCTCGGCGGCGGGGCGGGTCACGCCGGTCCAGGCGGTGGATTCCTCGGCTATCATCAGCACATGGGGGTGCGCCCCCAGCAAAACGGAATTCATATGCTTCATAAACTCTACCGCGTCGATATTTTCCCGGCCGCCATAGCGGTTGGGCACCCATTGGCCATAATTCTTCCCGTAGTCGAGGTACAGCATGGAGGCCACCGCGTCCACCCGCAGACCGTCAATGTGAAATTTCTCCACCCAGTACAAGGCGTTGGCGATGAGAAAATTCTTCACCTCGTTGCGCCCGTAGTTGAAAATCAGCGTCCCCCAGTCGGGATGCTCCCCTTGGCGGGGGTCCTCATGCTCGTACAGGCGCGTACCGTCGAACAAGGCCAGTCCGTGGGCGTCCTTGGGGAAATGGGCGGGCACCCAGTCCAAGATTACGCCGATGCCCGCGCGATGGCAAGCGTCCACAAAGGCCATGAATTGGTGCGGATTTCCATAACGGCTGGTGGGCGCGTAATACCCCGTCACCTGATACCCCCAGGAGCCGTCGAAGGGGAACTCCGAAACCCCCATGATTTCCACATGGGTATAGCCCATATCCTGCACATAGGGAATCAACTCCGCCGTCAGCTCCGGCCAGGACAGGAAACGATAATGGTCGTGCTCCACCCGCTTCCAGCTTCCGGGGTGAAATTCATATACGTTCATGGGCCCATCCAAAGGATTTTTGCGGGTGCGGTTTTTCAGCCATTCCCCGTCGCCCCAGGTATAGCCGTTGATATCGTAGACCATGGATGCGGTTCCGGGGCGCAGCTCGGCGAAGCTGGCATAGGGGTCGGATTTAAGTAAAATATCCCCCGAGGGAAGCTTCAGCTCAAATTTATATTTGTCATAGTTCGCAAGGCCGGGGATAAACAGCTCCCACACCCCGGAGGGCCCCATGGAACGCATGGGATGCCGCAGACCGTTCCAGGTGTTAAAATCCCCCACTACGCTAATGCGCTTGGCGTTGGGAGCCCACACAGCAAAAAGCACCCCGTCGATGCCCTCCACCGTCATGGGATGCGCCCCCAGCTTTTCATATATCTTGTAATGGGTGCCCTGCCCAAAAAGATGCAGGTCAAATTCCGAAACCAGCGGCGCGAAGGCATACGGGTCCCACGCCTCCCACTGTTGCCCATCGTGCCCGGTGTACGCCAGTTTGTAATGAAAATGGGCCGTCTTGGGCAACTGTGCCGTAAAGAAGCCCGCCCGATGCTCCAGCTTCATGGGGTGACGCGTGCCGTCCTTACCAATGACCGCGACTTCCTTGGCCTCTGGGTTGAAAACCCGCACCAGCGTATGGGTCTTCTTCCCAATGGTTGCTTCATGCATCCCCAAAATATGATGGGGGTCGGCATGGTTGCCTTCTACAACTTGCATGAGTTCGTGCATGTTGGTGGATATCATGGGCTGTTTTCTCCTTTTGTGGTAGAATTACCAATATAAACCGTGGAAATTGTATCAATACCCCCCATACTGGTCAACCCAATCCCGGAAAGGATGGTTTCAATGAAAAATTTCGCGCCCATACGAGCCGCATGGAAGGGGGAGCTTACCCCCCGCGAACGGTTCAGCCGCCAAATGCGCTTTCAGGACGTGGACCGTAGCTTTAACATGGAATTTGGCTACTGGGATGAAAATTATACCCAATGGGATATATTTGTGCAAAACGGCATCACCTGTGAAGAGGAAGCCAACGTGTTTTTCTCCTTCGACCCTATTGCCATGGTGTTTGGCGGGGTGTGGATGGACCCGCCCTTCCCGTACAAGGAAATCGGGCGCAACGGCAATAAGCTAATCGTCCAAAACGAGGACGGCCTCACGGCCCAAATCGCCCAGGACAAGCGTTCCTCCATCCCCCATTTTACCGATTCCACCATCAAAACGCCAGACGATTGGAAAAAAGTGAAGGAGGAACGCTTCCGGTTAAACAGCCCCGCCCGGAAAATGGACGTGGACGCGCTTATCCGAGCCCATCCCCCCGGGCGGGATTATCCCTTGGGCATACATTGCGGCTCCATGATAGGGAAAATCCGCGACATGCTCACCTTCGAAGGGCTGTGCTACACCTGGGCGGATTACCCCGACATGCTGGAGGACATGGTGGAGACTTGCTGTACGCTGGTGGAGAATATGCTTGACCAGGTACTGGGGCGGATTGACTTCGACTACGCCAGCGGATGGGAGGATATCTGCTTCAATTACGGGCCCATTTTGCCGCCCTTGTTTTTCAAGGAAGTGGTGATGCCCCGGTATAGCCGCATCCATAAAAAACTGCTCAACCACGGCATTGATATTTGGTATACCGACTGCGACGGCGATGTCCGCCCCCTGCTACCCATCTTTCTGGAGTCGGGAATCAACTGCCTTTTCCCCTACGAGGTAAACTCCTGCGCCCACCCCGGCGAATTGCTGGACCAATACCCCACCCTCCGCATCATGGGCGGCGTTGACAAAATGCAAATGATTGCCGGCCCGGCGGCCATTGAATCCTACTTAAAAAGTCTGGTGCCCTATGTAAAGCGCGGCGGGTTCATACCCTTCTGCGACCACCGCTGCCCCCCGGACGTAACCCCCGAAAATTATTTATTCTACCTGGACTTGAAGCGGGAGCTGTTTGGATAGCGCAAAAGCCCCCCAGCCCGCCACCTTGCGTTTGACAGGATTTGCCCCTGGGATTATAATGGTTGCCGCTAAGGGGTATAGTTCAATTGGTAGAGCGTCGGTCTCCAAAACCGAAAGTTGTGGGTTCAAATCCTACTACCCCTGGAAATAAAAACCCCGCAAAATCAACATTTGCGGGGTTTTTCCAAGAGATGTTGTCAAGCATTCTTATTCACTCTCATTATTCAAGGTGTATAGCCGAATGAAAAATAAAATATACTACGTTGTAATAAATGGACAATCAGATAATAATATTAGATATGCTGACTTTCAAAATCTTATTATAGATTTGGGGTTTATATTTGAACGGCAAAAAGGGTCACATGTTATTTATTACCATAATGGAATCGGCGAATTTATGAACATTCAACCAGACGGTAATAAGGCAAAAGGGTATCAAGTTAGACAATTACGTGGAATAATAATGGCACATGGTCTTTAGTTCATGGAGGTGCAATATGCAATATTCAATATTGATTCAATATGATGACATCGACAAAATATATGTGGCGTCTGTTCCTGAATTAAAGGGATGCATGGCTCATGGCGACACAAGAGAGGAAGCAATACGGGAAATACAAGAAGCAATACAGCTACAATTAGAAGTAATGCATAACAAAGGCATATTTATCCCCAAGCCCATGATTTATACAAGCCAACAAGCGGGTTAATGTACGAAACGATGCATGTTTTTTAATTCTTTTCGCACAACTAATTTGCCGTCCTTTTCTGCGTATATGCTAAACCCACAATTTTTATACAATGTTAAAGTTCCTCTAAAACCGTCTTGTATAAAATCTCTATGTGTATATGCTTCAACAAAGTCAAAACCCTCTGTGGCGGCTTCTTTGCAAATATGCTCAAGCAATCGCGTGGCAATGCCCATTTTTTGTACCTTTGGCGCAATCGCAAAACAAAAAACGGATTTTATTTTTTCGTCTGCTCTGCAATCCTCTACAGGAACACCCGCTCTGGTTTGCATATTAGCTATAACAAACTGGCAATTTGTCTTAGCGTTGGCGTTGCACCAACCGATTACATTATCTTCGCTGTAAGCTAAATAACCCTGTATATCGCCTTCCATTACGCGCTTTATGCCGTGCGTTCTGCGTTCATCCGGCGTTGGATACCAATGTTCGCCGCCGCCGTGATAAACTTTGTCATTGCAAAATGTCACACAATAACATTTATCACCTTTGTTTGCGTTGTTGTGCGGTGTAGTATCGAAAAAGCAAGCGTAATCATCCACATTGTTAGGTGTTAGCTTCCGTATTTCAATGTTCATTAAATAATTCCCCCCTTTTTAGTAACTGAAATAATACCATTAGTCATTTTTTAACTTTTCTCTAATCATGCTTATGTGTGTTTTGTTTTCTACATAATCCATGCGTTCTTTTACAAAATTAACTGAACCATGAATTGTATCAGGGTGTCTTGGAATCAACTGAACATGAAAATGGTTCGCTTTTGTATCACACATTGTACACAAATAAACCCTCTCGACATGTAATACTTCTTTTAATACATTCATAACTTTTTTAGCAAACACATAAACTGCCGCGCATACATCATCCGGTATAAAAGACATATCATGATAATGTTCTCTTAATAAAATAATCGTGTGCCCAACTTGGCGGGGTTTGATTTCAAAAAAACATGCTAATAAATCATCTTCATATAACATTCTTTCGGCTATGTCCTCATAAATGCCGCCATGTTCACGATTGTAACAAGTTGGGCATATGCCTTTTTCTCTCAAAGACTGCGCTGTTTCTCCCATATTTTTCCTCCGTGTGAATAGCTTCCAATATATTGCCGCAACAGCGGCGAATGTCTGCTTCCGATACCTCGCCCTTCGCGAAATCTGCTTGCAATTTCTTCAGGTACCCCTTCCCGCCCGGCATGATTAAATCGTTGCCGCTTTTCAGGGCCAGTCCGTTCTTTGCCATATTTTTTCCGGTGGAGAGCCAGTCGGTCATGACCACGCCGTTGAAGCCCCATTCACAGCGCAGGACTTTTGTGCACAAGTCGTGACTGTTGGGGGTGTAGGTGCCGTTTACGAGGTTGTAGCTGGTCATGACGGACTTCGCGCCGCCTTCCGTGACGGCGGTTTTAAAGCCGCGCAGGTAAATTTCGCGCAGGGCGCGTTCGGAGACGACGCTGTCGGAATGGTTGCGCCAGGTTTCCTGGTTGTTGGCCACAAAGTGCTTGATGGTGGCGGCGCATCCGGGAAAGCTTTGCAAGCCAATGGTTGCCGCGGCGGCCAGCTTGCCAGAGAGTAGCGGGTCTTCGCTGTAGTATTCGTAATTGCGGCCGCACAGGGGGTTGCGGTGGATGTTCATGCCGGGGGCCAGCCAGTAATTCCCGCCAAATTCCTTCATTTCCGTGCCTATGGCTTGACCGAAGCGTTCCAGCAAATCCACGCTCCAGGTCTGGGCTATGGCCATGCCCACGGGGAAGGCCGTGGCGAATTGGTAAGAGGGCCGGCCTTTGCTGGGGTCGGCGAAGACCCATTTCTTGAATATGGCGGGGATATGGTTCAGCATTTCCAGCATGGCGTCTGCGGGCTTGATTTTGCCCGAGGGGGTTATAACCGATGTTCTGCGCAACCTAAGCCCCGCCGGGCCGTCGCAAAAAATCACCTCCGGGATGCCCTTGTCCACAAAATCCCGCGTCGTCCTCCCCGCCGCGCCGGGAGCGGTCAGCCCTTTTCTGCTGGAGGAGAAAAATCCCGTTCCCACCACGCATTTCATCATGTCGTCCAAGGTGAGGGATTTCATCCATTCCTGTACCTTCGGGCTGTATTGGGGCTCCGGCAAGTCGTAGGTAATTTTTTTTGTGAAAAAATCATCGGCGCGGATGGTTAGTTTTTCGGTTGTAACGCACATTTCTTCGCGGGTGCCGGCTGGGGGGATTATTTCATCCAGGATGTCTGCCAGGGGGCAAATGGGCTTGCATTGCTCGGTGATTACGCGCTTGTCCAGGGTGGCCACCGCCACGGCCTCCGCTTGTCTGGAGGAAGAACCCAGGCGCAAAATATACTCCCCCGCCTCCAGCAAAAACGAGGAGGACGGCGTGTCGTATCCCGCCAAGGCGGCAAAATCAAAGGACATGGCGATGGTTTCGGCTTCGCCGGGTTGAAGGGTGCGGGTTTTTCCGAAGGCGGCAAGGCTCTGGTATTCCCGGGTGAGCCGCCCGTGGGGACAGCTTGCGTAGAGTTGGACGACTTTTTTCCCGGCGTATTTCCCGGTGTTGATTACACGTACTGACGTTACTATTTTTGTTTTCTCCACGGTTGAATGGACGTATTCGATTTTGAACTCTGAATAGGTCAGGCCATATCCAAATTCATATCTGGGCACCACCCCAAAACTGTCAAAATAACGGTAGCCGACATAGATGCCCTCCTTATAGTATTCCTTTATTTTGTTCTGTACGCGCTCCCCTTTGAAGTAACTGTATTCTCGGGCGAAAGGAATATCGTCATATTTTTTCGTCCATGTGCCGGACAAGCATCCCGAAGGCGAAATTTTTCCGGTTATAACATCGGCAAATGCATTCCCGCCCTCCATGCCCTGCTGGCAAAAGAAGACCACCGCGTTAATGCCTTCCATTTCATCCAAGGGGGTCAAATCCATGTAGCCGCCCACGTTGATGGCGATGATGGTCTTGCGGTAGTGCGCGGCCACCGTTTTTATGTTAGCTATTTCGTCAGGTTCCAGGAGGTAATCGAATTTTTCCAAACTGCGGTCGGAGCATTCCCCGGCTTGCCTTGCGATAACGTAAATGCAGGTATCGGCATCGTCGGAAATATCTGCTATCAGCGGCCCCACGGGATAACGGAAGAAATCCGCCATGATGTTAATGCGCAAGTCGTCGTCGCCGAAGGCCGCAACCCACGCCTTTCTAAAGAATTTGCGGTAAAACTGCTTCTTTTTCGCCGCCAGCAGGTGTACATATTCGTCCAGCCACGCCGGGGTGGTGATTTCAAATCCGGCACGGACGAGCCCCTCGCGGATAGTCACGGAATGCCGCTCGTTGACCTCACCACTGCCCGTCCCGCCTTTAATCGTGGCCGCCGCCCCCGCGCCGTATAGCGCAATCCGGCCAGGCGGGATGGGTAGCGTACCGTCGTTTTCCAACAGTACAATGCCTTCGGCGGCGGCCTGACGGGCGAGGTTTTGATGGGCAATTTCACGAGGCGAGGCTTCGGGAAGGCTGATTTCCGGCTCCCGCGCCTCCTTTTTCGAAAGCCAGTAGGCAAACCCAAATCCCACACCGGCCAGCGCGATGGCCAACATGCCCTCCAAGCCAAAGGTAAATCCGGGGTACAACAGCAACAAAGAGCCAAGGATTAAACCCAAAATCGCGCAGTACAGCATTTTGGGGAAACGCTCCAATATTTTTTTCGTAATTAAAATGCCCGCCAGCACCCCCAAGACCATGCTGACGACAAAAACACCCAGTACAACAATATCAAAGGTGGCCACCGCTTCAATGTAAATCGTATAAATGCCGAATACAATCATCATCAGCGACCCGCCCACCCCGGGGATGAGCATGGCCATGGAGCTGAAAAAACACGCGACAAAAAGCCAAATCAGCAGGGTTGGCGTCACACCCCCCAGTTGTTCGAGGGTATTGTTTGTCGTTAAATCCCCGCCGTAGAAGGCAAGGAAAAACATAAATCCCAGTGCCGCCAGGAAGGCAACGCCGTGCCAGATTTTCCCGGGGCCTGCCTTTGCCTTTCGATAAATCATGGGGATGCACCCCGACACCAGCCCGATGAAGGTAAAGGAAATTAATTTTCCGTGGTTTTCAAAGAGAAACAGCATCACATTGCTGATGCTTAAAAGACCCGCAATCCACCCCAGCAAAAAAATAATAATGGGGAGCAAATTCTTCTTCGCGGCGGCCTTGTTAATTGAATTGAAAAATTTGTCATACACATTGAGCAAAATCGCCACCGTTCCCGCACTGACCCCCGGAACGGGACTGCCAACCCCAAAAATCAGGCCGTACACAAAGCTTACAAGCCCTTTTTTCACGCTTATCTTCATTGTATGCCTCCGTTTAGTGGGAGTAGTTTGCCCGCCTCACCTGCGCGGAAGGAGCTCCTGACGAGGGGCGCGGACGCCACGAAGGCGAAGCCGGCTTCCCGGGCCGCCACGCCCCATGCCTCGAATTTTTGCGGCGTTACATATTCCGCCACACGGTGGTGGCGGTCAGAAGGCGGGAGATATTGCCCGATGGTCAAAATTGCACAGTCCGCCTCCCGCAGGTCGCGCATAACGGCGTGGATTTCTTCGTCGGTTTCGCCCATGCCCAGCATGATGCCGCTTTTTGTGCGGATACGGGGATTTAACTGCTTTATTTTGTGGATTATTTCCAGGGAACGGCGGTACCCGGCTTGGGGACGGACAATATCGTAGAGGGAGGCCACGGTCTCCATGTTGTGGCTGATTACGTCGGGGGTGGCGTCCGTTACGGTTTTGAGGGCGGCGAAATCCCCGGCGAAATCGGGTATCAGCACCTCGATGAGGGTTTCCGGGGTGGCCTTGCGGATTTCCGCGATGGTTTTGGCGAAATGGGCCGCGCCGCCGTCGGGCAAGTCGTCCCGCGTCACCGAGGTGATGACCGCGTATTTCAATTCCAGCGATTTTATCGCATTGGCCACGCGTTGGGGCTCGCCGGAGTCGAGGGGCTTGGGCGGGCCATTTTGAATATTACAAAAACGACAGCTCCGCGTGCAGTGTGTCCCCATAATAATAAAAGTCGCGGTTTTTTGGGAGAAGCATTCTCCTTGGTTGGGACAGTTGGCCTCGCGGCATACGGTGTTCAGGTTATTTTCGCGCAAAATTTTTTCAACATATTCCTGATTGGGGTTTTCAACATGGCGAAGGCGTAGCCAGTCCGGCTTGCGCTCCGGTGCGTGGAGGGATAAAAATTCGTCCCGGCTGATATTGCCCAGGTAGGGCTGGAGCTCTACGCCGTTGATGCTGTCGCAAAGGGCGTCGTACCGGAAGGGCTTGCCTATGAAGTGCCGCTCCAGTTCATTTATGGGGGCGATGCCCAAAAAATCCCCGCGAATGGCGCAATCCTGCACCACGCCTTTTTCTACATTTATATATATCCCCACTGTGCCGCCGGGGAAACGCTTGCTGTTGTGAAAAGTAAAATTCGGCGCGTGACCGAAGGTCCAAACAGGGTTCGCGTATTTGTTTTTATTTATTTTGTTTATTTCGTGAATGTCATTTTTTGTCAGGGAATATTCGATAAATTTCTTTTCGTGCAATAATTTGTGTTTTAATTTCGTTTTGAATTTGCCGATGGTAGTTTCGCTTAGGGAGTTGCGGGTCAAGCCCGCGATATCCTTTACATTCCCCACCCGACTGCGCACCGAGCGCACAGCCTTCCCCTGAAATTTTTTATTGTCCGGTTGCAGGACACAGGCAAGCTTTTCCAAATCTGTGTCATATAGCAGGGAACCGTGGGTGCAAATCCTGCCGTGCCTTGCGTATTGGGCCATGCCCGTGATTTTTTTCCCCTCCACGCAGATGTCATTGCGGCCTTCCTTTTTCGCGGGGATGCCCATGCCGGTCAATGCGTCCACGATGGAATCCGCGAATTGTTCCTTAGCGGATTCCGGTGAAGCGTGGCACGAAATCCAGGTATAAAATAACGTCCCCCCGTCGGCGTAAATCGCCCCTCCCCCGCTGGAACGGCGCGTAAGCTGAATCCCCTCGCGCTGTGCGAAATGCGTATCCACTTCGGCCTGGGCAATTTGATTGTTGCCCAGCATCACACACGGGTCAACCTGCCAGAGCATCATGATATCCGCTGTGCCGTGGACATGCCCCTGCATTAAATATTCCTCAAGCGAAAAATGGAAAGCGGCGTCACGGCTTTCCATTTCGATGAAGATAATATTATCCGCGTTCATTACAGCCTTGGCGCGTGTTCCAATAGATATTTTTCCGCTTCAACACTCCAAAGGCCATTATTTTGCTTGCATATATCCGCTAATGTTTTATAAAACGGACATTTTTCCCCTTTATCCGCAAAATCTTTTATCGCGGTGAGAGGCATGGAAATTTCATTGTAGATTAACTTTTTGAAGCCGGGTATGCCGGGCAGGTTTAGAATCGTTTCCGCAACCGCGTCCAGCCCCCCCACGTGGGAGACCAGCACCGCGGGGTTAATTTTCCCCGCCGCCGCCATGGCCAAGGCTTCTTTCATGTCGTCGATGTTGCCCGCGTTGGTGCCCACCACATGGGTGGCGTTGTAATGCACATTGTAGAAATTCAATTTCGCGGAAAACGCCGTATCCGCTGGCCCGGCAAAAAAATTAAGGCATCCATCGTTGGCCAGTATCGCGTCGGCTTGCTCCACCAGCCCAGCCAGGGGGAAAAATACGAAAACGTCATCGTACCCGCGCCCATGGGTCAGCTTCATGAGCTCTCCCACCGGGTCAGGGGAGGACGCGGGATTAAAATAAACCAGCTTTATGCCGTTTTCTAAGGCATTCGCCACAGTAAGAGCCGCCGCCGCCGCGTCAAGATTATCCTGCTTCACATCCGTAACCACCAGCAGGCCCGGCTTCCGGTCGCGGTGCAAAATATAATCAATATGGGCAAAGCCCATGGGCCCGCAACCCCCCAAGATGGCCATATTTCCGCCTTCTTTTATATCCATGTCGTGGATATATTCCCCTTGGCGGGTGTGATAATTGGCGCGGGTGGCCCCAATCACGCAGGAGAGGGGCTCCGTCAGTGAGCCGTGGAAAAAACCCTCCCCTTCATATAATAATACACAGCTCTGGTCAAAATAACATTTGGGGATAATCCCGTGGGTCATATTGCCGCCGAGGTGCGGGAAGGAATATCCCGCCGCCTCCATGGTGCCCTTCATCCCCGGTTGCATGGTGAATTTCTGTCCGGGCTGATATTGTCCGGCCAGATTTTGCCCCACTTCCACTATTTCCCCGCAGAACTCATGGCCCACAATGACAGGATTTTCATGGACATTGTCCGGCACGCGCTTGTGCGCGCTTCCCTGCTTTACCGCTTTGTAGGTGGACATACACGCGGAATCCGCGACGATTTTCACCAGCAATTCCTCCGCGCCTACGGGAGGTAGTTCAAATTCCTCCAGCCGCAAGTCGTCCACGCCATACAATCGAACCGCTTTTGTTTTCATCGCGCTCTCCCCATATTTGCAAAATGTTTTACGCGTTCCTTCAGGGCGGGATAATTGTGTATCGCCCCTTGGGAAAACAACCCCGCGCCGAAGCCCGCCTTCTCATGGCCAATCAACGCCCAGGCGGCGTCCACAAGATGCTTGTATTCCGCCCTTTCGAGCTCCTTGCACACGAAGGGCTGGAAGGGGGAATTGATGTCCTCGCCACAAATTTCGAATATTTCATGTTGCTCGCATAGTGTAATTAAACGCGCAAGTTGTTCACTTGTGTTCCTTGCCGGCATGTAGGTAATGGCTCTAAATCCGGCTTCCTTCAAAAAAATAATGAGTTCATCCAAAAATTCATCTTCAAATTTCTGCGTTTTTTTATCTCCTGTAATGGAGTCGCCCACATCACCCAAATAGGCATAGGCGGGAATCGCGCCGATTTCTTCGGCCAGGGAAATAAAATTCTTATAATCTGGCAATTCTGCGTCCGCGTCAAGGTAAAAATGCGCCATCATATCCGCTTTCAGCACGCCCAGCAAATAATAGGCGTACCACGCGTTGCCGGAGTCACTGAGCATTTGCAGGTTTTTTCCCCTTGCTTCGATGCCGAAATGGTCTTTCAAGAAAGCAATGGTAGCCGGGCCGGGGGCCACCTGCCCCATTGTTTTTTCCGCCAGCGCGAAGAGGATATGCCGCTCGGTAACTGAGCCGCCTTTTTCATGCTGGGAAAGGGGCAACACGTCCTTGTCGAAATCCATTGCCAGCCCCGCCCCTCGGACGAAGGCATCCAGCTTCTCGGTCATCCTCCGGTTGCGGATATTCCGCGCTTCCCGGTACGGCTTCAAAAAGGCGTCGGCCGCGTCGATTTTATCATGGGGGATGCCGTGCATGGCCAAATACGCCACCGAATCCTGGTCGGGATTGTTAATGCGCCGCCCCGCAAAGGGCGTGCCCTTGAAGCAGGTGCGCAACTCGAAGCCCACCGTCACGCCGATGCCCTCTTCCTGCCCGGCCCGGATAAATTCCCGCAAACCAGCCACACTGTCGTGGTCCATGATGCCGGCGGTTTGCAATCCGTTTTCCTTGGCAAGGCGCACCGCCGTCGCTGGGGTGTAGGGCGAAAAGGAATAAATCGTGTGGATGTGATTGTTTATCATTTCAGCATCACCTGCCCCCCCGTCACGGGAATGGCCTGGCCCGTTTCGTATTGTTGCTCCACCGCGTAGAAGATGGCGCGGGCCACGTCGGCGATTTCACAGCCGCGCCCCATGGGCACGCGGCTTTCGTAGTATTTGCGCACATCGGCGATGGTCTTCGCGCCCTTCACCTTGCCCGCGTCCAGATATTGCTTGAACAGCCCGTTCACCGGGTCCGCCCACAGGGGGCCGTCCAGGAAATTCCCCGGGCACACGGCGTTGACCTTTATGCCATACTCGATGCATTCCATGGCGAAGGACTGGGTCAGGCCAATCCCGCCGAACTTGCTCCCCGCGTAGGCAAAATTCTTATTACTACCCTCCAGGCCGGATTTTGAATTTATTTCAATGATATCGGCGGGAAAAGCCGGGGTGATGTCGTGCTGGCGTTTCATCACAGCGGCGGCGTGCTTGGCGCATAAAAAGAAGGCGGTATAGTTCACCGCCGTCACAAATTCGAAATTTTCCTTGGTCAACTCAAATAAATTGCCCGAGCGCACTACCCCCGCGTTGGAAATCAAAATATCCAAGCCGCCATAGGCCAAGACGGTTTCGCGCACCATGTTTTCCACGGAGGCTTCGTCGGTCACGTTGACCGCAACGGGAAGGGAACGGTACGCCCCATATTTTTCATTCAGCCCGGCGGCACATTCCGCCGCGCCCCCGGCGTTGATGTCAGCGATGACCACATACACGCCTTCGGCGGCCAAGGCTTCCGCGATGCCCTTGCCGAAGCCCTGGGCACTGCCCGTAACGATGGCGATTTTCCCGGCCAGGCGTCCTCCGGGGGATGCGTGGCAAGCCAATTCGACAACGCCCATGATCCCCACTACAACACGCTGGGGGGGTACGCCCCCGGATTTGCAATAATCCTGAAATGATTTTTTTATGTCTACATCCGAAAAATTGTTCTCCTCGCTGAGGGTCAGCTCCCCGTCCTGCGCCCCGGCATGGAATGTCGCCGTCGCCAGCCGCCCCATTTCCAGGGAATACAGCATCCGCAACGCCGGAATAATTTGCGTCAGCATACTAAACCCCCAGTTTAGCCTTGCGTAGTTGCTCCATCACGGTAAAGCTTTCAACCGGTACATGGCCGGGTAGCGGGATGATGCTTTCGTTTATCGCGTCCAGAATCCAGCCCGCCTGGGGGAAGAAAAATTCATCGAACTCAAAGGGCGGGGTTATCCAGTTTTTCGCACCCACCACCACCGGCGGCGCGTCCAAATCGTCGAAGCACAGCTCGGTTACATTCCGCGCAATGTCGCTCAGGAAGGAGCCCCGCGCACAGGCATCGGAGGCCAGCACCAGCTTCCCGGTCTTCTTCACCGACGCCACGATTTTCGTATAGTCCAGGGGGACAAGGCTGTACAGGTTGATAATATCCGCTTCCATGCCGAATGTATCCTTCAAAATCTCTGCGGCTTCCACGGCTTTGTACAGCGTCGCGCCGATGGTCAAAATGGTAATGTCCTTGCCCGTGCGCACCACGTTCACGTCGCCGATTTCCAGCTCGTAGGGCTCGGCGGGAACGCCGCCTTCCTGGAATTGCTCGCCCATATCATAGAGCCGCTGGCTCTCGAAAAATACAACGGGGTCGGTGCCGTTCAGCGCGGTTTGCATCAGGCCCTTGGCCTCATAGGGCGTGGCGGGGAAGCAAATCTTCAACCCCGGAATGTGGGCGCACAGCGCGGTCCAGTCCTGGGAATGCTGGGCACCGTATTTCGACCCAACGGAAACCCGCAATACCACAGGCATCTTTAAAATACCCGCGCTCATGGATTGCCATTTCGAAAGCTGATTGAATATCTCGTCCCCTGCCCTACCGATGAAATCGCAATACATAAGCTCTACCACCGCACGGCCCTCGCAAAGCCCATAGCCCACGGCACTGCCCACAATGGCGGCCTCGGAAATGGGCGCGTTGAACAATCTGGAATGGGGCAAAACCTCGGCCAGGCCGCGGTATACCGCGAAGGCCCCGCCCCAGTCCCGCACGTCCTCACCATAGAGTATCAACGAGGAATCCTCGTAGCATTTATCCAAAATGGGCTCAAAAATGGCGTCGCGGTAGTTGTAGCATTTCATCTTGCTCACGGGCTTGCCATTTTTAAGGGCGAACCGCTCCTTGCCCGCGATTTGCTTCACCCGTGAGCATTCCTCCTTGGGAATCAGCACAACCGGCTTTTCCTTTCCAAGGACGGGGATTTTCGTATTCGAAAACATAATGCGTTCCACGGCGGCGCGGTCTTTTTTCAAATCCATGTAGGGGGAAATCTCTTCGCTGGAGGCCCATTGGCAAATTTGCTTCATGCGTTCCCGGGTTTGCGTCCAGATGTCGTCGAAAACTCCGTCGGCGGCGACCCCCGCCTCCACCAGTTCATTGCGGAAAACCGTGCACGGGTCCAGGGCGAACCATTCGTCCATTTCCTCCTTGGAACGGTAGGCGTTTTGGTCCGAGGTGGAATGCCCGGAATGACGGTAAGTGACCACATCCAACAGCACGGGGCCGCCGTTTTTCTTAATGATGGCTTTTTTGCGTTTGTAAGCGTCAATTACCGCCAGCGGGTCGTTGCCCCACACCCGCTCGGCGTGCATCTGCTCCGCGTTCACGCCCGCGCCCAGGCGCGCCAGCATATCATAGGCCATGGTTTCGCCGCTGGTTTGGCCACCCATGCCGTAGCCGTTATTAAAAACATTAAAAATAATGGGAAGGCCGCCGGGCTTATCCTTCCACAGGGTATCAAACTGCCCCATGGCGGCGAAATTCAAGGCTTCCCACACAGGCCCGCATCCCAAAGAGCCGTCGCCGATATTACACACCACGATGCCCTTCTTATTGTTGCATTTTTTGTACAACGCGCCGCCGATGGACACCGGCCCCGAGCCGCCCACAATGGCGTTGTTGGGGTACACGCCGAAGGGCAGGAAAAAGGCGTGCATAGAGCCGCCAAGCCCCATATGGAAGCCGTTCTCCCTGGCGAAAATCTCCGTCAGCGTGCCATATATAATGAAGGTAATGGCCAGCTCCTTCACGGAGGAATGCTTGTATATTTTCGTCAGGGTCTTCAATATGCGCCCACCCAGGAAATTCTCCATGATTTCCATGAGTTCTTTGTCGCTTAGCTTTTCGATGCAGGACAGGGATTTCGCCAGAATTTCGCTGTGACTGCGGTGGCTACCGAAGATGAAGTCATCCTTGTCCAGCAGATACGCCTGGCCCACGGCGGCGGCCTCCTGCCCCAAAGACAAATGGGCGGGGCCGGGGTATTGGGTCTCGATGCCGCTGTACACACCCTGGGTTTTTATCTGGTTGAGCATATGCTCAAACTCGCGCAGTATCGTAATATCGCGGTAAATCCGCACCAGCTCCGCATCGGAAAAATCCTTCCGCGCTTGCTTTGCGGTTTTTTTGTAGCTGTTTACGGGAATGTCCTTGAAGGTAATTTTACCGGTTTTTTTCAACTCGGCAGGACTGATGTGCAGGGATTTGGGCATGATTTTTACTCCTTTTGGGAATTAATTAAAGAATGTTTCACGTATAATTTCACTCACCGTGGGATGGGGGAAGACCAGTTCCTTCAAATCGCCCACCGGCCAGCGGGACTCAATCATCATAGACGCCCCGTAAATCATTTCCGAGGCATAGGGGCCAATCAAATGCGCGCCGATGAGACGTTCCGTACCGTTTTCGATAAGAAGCTTACATAAGCCGTCGGCTTTGTCGTTCTCCGCCACAAAACGCCCGGAATAGCGCGTGGATAATTTTTTCACGGAAAAGGCCAGTCCCTTTTCCCGGGCGGATTCCTCCGTTTCCCCCACCCCGGCGACCTCGGGGGCGGTGTAAATCACCGCCGGAATCGCGTCATAGCGCATGGTGTCCTTTTTACCCAAAATGTGATTGACGGCGACCTCGGCCTCCCGGTAGGCGGTATGGGCCAGCATACTTTTGCCGTTGATGTCGCCTATGGCGTATACACCGGAAACATTGGTGCGCAGTTGATTGTCCGTGGGGATTGCGCCCCGCTCTGTGTGGATGTTTAATTTCTCGAAGCCCAAGTTTTGAATCGTGGGGCGGCGGCCTATGGCGATGAGCACACAGTCGGTTGACAGTTTTTCGGCCTTGCCGTTTTTCTCATAGGTAACGGAGCCGGGGGACAATCCGGTCACTTGGCACCCCAGCTTGAAATCAATGCCTCTATGTTGCATGTCCTTCAACAGGATGCTGGCGATTTCCGCGTCGGTGTAGCCGGCAATCTTTTCCGTCATTTCAATGACGCTGACTTTCGACCCTGCCGTGGCGAAGTAGGCCGCCATTTCCAAGCCCACCACCCCCGCGCCGATAACCGTTAACTTTTCAGGTATTTCCCGCAGTTCGAGGATTTCGCGGCTGGTTACGGCGAAGCCCTTTTCGAGCCCTTCCTTCAAGCCGGGTATGGGAGGAATCATGGGCTCTGAACCTGCGGCAAGCAATATATACCGCCCGCTGTATTTTTCCCCCGCCCCTTCCACGATAAAATGGGCTCCGTTTTTTTCGTTTATAACCGCAGTTGATTTTATTACGGATATTTTGCCCGCCTTCATCTTGCCTTCCACACCGGAGACAAGCATTTTCACTACCTTGTCCTTGCGGGTGACTACGGCGTTGTGGTCCAGCCTTACATTGTCGGCGGTGACGCCATACGCGCCGCCTTTTAAGGCGGTTTCGTAGATTTTCGCGGAGTGCAAAAGGGTTTTCGTGGGGATGCATCCTTCATTCAAGCACACGCCACCCATGGCGCGTTTCTCAAACAGCGTCACCGTCAGGCCGCCCTGGGCCGCTCTTTCTGCGGCCAGATATCCGGCGGGGCCGCCGCCGATAATCAGTACATCGCTATGCCGTTGGGACATGGCTTTCACCTTCTTATAAAGACATCATTAGCAAATCTATATTTTCCAGATTCTTGGCCAGATTGGCGGCAAACCGCGAGGCGGGTGCGCCGTCCACGGCCCTGTGGTCGTAAGTCAGGGCCAGCCCCATGCTTTGATACACCGCAATTTTCCCATTTTCTTCCTTCACCTTGGGGGAAAGTCCGCACACACCCAAAATCGCCACCTGGGGCGGATTTATCACCGGGGTGAACATTTCCACCCCCAGCGCGCCTAAATTGGATACGGTAAAGGACGCGCCCTGCAACAAATCCGGGCTGATGCTACCGGATTTCGCCATGTCGGCTACGTCCTTTGTTGCCGCCGACAATTGCAAAAGGCTCATTTTGTCGGCATTGAAAATCGTCGGCACCAGCAAGCCCCGGGGCGTATCCACCGCCATGCCCAAATGCACCCCGTTGAACCTACGCAAGGTATCCCCATTGACCAAGTGGGCGTTTAAATCGGGGTGGGCGGCCAGTGTCCGCGCAACGGCAAATATAACAAGGTCATTGAGGGAAATACCCTCAAGACCTTTGCCGGAATCTTTGAAACGCCGCCGTAGGCTTAGCAAAACCGTGGCGTCGCAGGAATGTACATGGGTGAGCTGTGCGATTTCCGTAAGGGATTTGAGCATGGATTTGGCGATAACCTTGCGGATGGGGGACATTTTTTCGTCGGTATATCCCGCGCCGGCGGCAAGAGAAACCCCCGAAGCGGCACCCGCCCCACCGATAAAACCGTCCTGCCTGCGGCCGCCGATGCCGTCCCCGGTTTTCAGCGTACGCGCCGCCGTCTGGATATCCCTTTCGATGACGCGTCCCCGGGGGCCCGTGGGGGTGACATATTGCAAATCCACCCGCAAGCGTTCCGCTAATTTTCTGGCGCGGGGGGACACGGCACCCACTATACCGGAGCCGGCTTGCACTGCGGGCGGCGCGGTTATGGAAGTCTCAGCTATGGAAGGCTCAACTATGGAAGGCGTGGATACGGGTGCGGGTGCAGATGCGGGTACGGGTTCGGATACGGGCGGGCTACCGGTCTTCAAACCGGAAACATCCTCGCCCGGTTGCCCCACGGCGCACACAACCGTCAAGCACGGCACCTCGTCGCCGCTCTGGAAAAAAATTTCAATGAGATGCCCCACTGCCGTAGACTCGCACTCAAAGGTAGCCTTGTCCGTTTCATAATCGAAGAGGATGTCACCCATCTGGACAGGGTCGCCGGGCTGTTTGTGCCATGTGCCGATAATACAGCTTTCAACCGATATGCCCGCCTTCGGCATCAATACACCTGTAGCCATTGCCCGCTCTCCCTTGGTGGATATGAAATTTTAGCCAGTTTAGCGAAAAAATTATAAGAATGCAATGACTACCCTATCCAGCCCCGAGTAATCCTTTTTTATCCGTACAGCCCCGAACCCTGCGGCGGTGGCCAGCTCCCCCACCCCACCGGGCCCGATTTCCAAAAATAATGCCCCGCCGGGCCGTAGTAATGCCTTCGCCTGGGGCAGCAGCTTGCGGTACAAGTCCATGCCGTCCACACCGCCGTCCAAGGCCAAGTGTGGCTCAAAATCCCGCACCTCGGTTTGCAAGCCGTGCAATTCACCCGTAGGGATATACGGCGGGTTGGATACGATGGCATCGAACCCCTGCCCCGGCTCCCGGAGTAAGCCCCCGGCCAAATCCGATTGCACAAAGCGTACCCGGTGGGCCACCCCATGCCATTCGGCGTTTTCCCTTGCCAGTGCCAGGGCGTCCGCGCTGATGTCCACCGCCGTTATTTCCGCATCCTTTAAAAATACCGCCAGCGAGACGGCAATGCACCCACTGCCTGTACATATATCCAGCACACGCAGGGGATTCAATGCCAGCACTTCCTCCACCAGCAGTTCTGTTTCCGGGCGGGGTATCAGGGCGCGTTTATCCACTTTAAAGGTCAGCCCGTAAAAATCCCATTCCCCCAGTATATATTGCAACGGCTCCCCCGACACGCGCCGCTCCAAGGCATTAAAAAAAACACGAGCTTGTTCCTCGGGTATATTTTCTTCCAATAACAATTGTAATTTATTTTTCCCGGTGATGTGCGCAAGTAAAAGCAAAGCCTCATGCCGCCCGATACGTTGCGCGTCCATGTAACTTGCTAAACCCCTTCTAAGAAGCGAAGCCTGTCCTCCAAGATATCGTCCTCGGGCGGGTTTTCCACATAGGTGGCGGGTTGCGTCACCTCGCCCACGTTGTAGCGTCCGGTCACTTGACTGCCTTCGTCCAGGATGAGGTTGGGGGTGTTGACGTCCCCCACCACCCGTGCCGTGGCGGCGAAATGTAGCTGGGTATCGCAATAGATATTTCCATTGACCTCCCCGGCCACCAGGAAGTAGCTGGAACGCACCTCCCCGGTGATGCTACCGCCTTCGCCCAGCACCAGCGAGCCTTGCAGTTCGATATTGCCCTTGAACTCGCCGTCTATACGCACCGAATCGCGCCCCGTAAGCCGCGCCGCCTCAATAGTTATCCCCGAGCCGATAACGGTATTTGGGGAATCTATTTCTGCCGGGAGTGCCTTTTTCGAACCAAATAACATATGTTCCCTCCACGCTCTGCGGTGTACTACGCAGAGCATTATAACACATTTCCGGCAAAAGCTATTGCATATCCAATAATTTTTCATTATTATTGTGCCGGATGTAAATAATTGGAAATGAGGTGCGCTATGTTGCACATTGATACCCAGGGTAAGGTCATGCTTGTTTCACCCAGCGTGGAAATAGACGCCCACAGCGCGGAACGCTTGCGCTCCGCCATAGACGCGGCTTTTGAAAAGTCGGCTTGCATGTATATGGTATTTGATTTTTCCCAGGTGAGGTTTATGGATTCGTCGGGTATCGGGATGCTGATTGGGCGGTATAAGCAGGCGGAAAAACGCGGCGGCGCGCTGGCTTTGGCCAACATGGGCGACGAAATGAACCGCTTGTATACCATTTCCGGGCTGGCGAAAATTATTAAAAGTTTCCCCACCACACAGGATGCCCTGGCAACATTTGTGGGAAATCCCGCGCAAGGAGGCATGAAACATGCAAACGCATAATGAAGGGAAAAATAAAACCGTGCTGGAAATGGAAAGCCGTTCGTGCAATGTTTCCCTTGCCCGGGTCATGGTTGCGGCCTTTATCGCGCCGGTGGACCCCGACGTGATGGAGCTCTCCGATATAAAAACCGCCGTCTCTGAAGCCGTGACCAACGCCATCATCCATGGCTACGGCGAGGACGAGGCCCATATCGTGCGTATGACTTTGACCCTTTCCGGGCGGTTGCTTACGGTGGAAGTCACCGACAACGGCATCGGCATCACCGATATCGCCGGGGCTCGCGAGCCGCTTTTCACCACCTTACCGGAGCTGGAACGCTCGGGGCTGGGCTTCACCGTAATGGAATCCTTCATGGACACTGTGGATGTCATCTCCACCCCCGGTGTGGGTACCACCGTGACCATGACCAAGGACATAAAAAGCAACGGGGCCGAACATGGAGCTTGACGCGAAAAGAGCCTTAATCGCCCGCGCCCAACAAGGTGACGAAGCCGCCGTTGAACAGCTCATCCGGGAAAACAGCGGCCTTGTTTGGTCTGTGGTAAAAAAATTTTCCAAGCGGGGCTATGAGCTGGACGACCTCTACCAAATAGGGGCCATCGGCTTGCTGAAATGCATCCGCAAATTTGACCTGGGCTTCGACGTGAAATTCTCTACTTATGCCATACCCATGATTATTGGCGAAATCAAACGCTTCCTGCGCGACGACGGCATCATCAAGGTTTCGCGCCCCATAAAGGAACTGGCGGCCAAGGCGCGCTATGTGCAGGAAGCCCTCACGGCAAAGCTGAACCGCACACCCACGCTAAGCGAGCTGGCAAAGGAAATCAACGTAGAGACCGAGGAGCTGGTGGTGGCCATGGAAGCCGGGCTGGAGGTGGAATCCCTATACACCACCATTTACCAGGGCGACGGCAGTCCCATATATTTGATAGACAAGGTAAGCCAGGGTCAGGATGCCGGCGAGCAGACAGTAAATATCCTCGCGCTAAAGCAACTCATCGGGCGGCTGAAGCCCAAGGAACGGCAGGTTATCATCCTCCGTTATTTCCAGGACAAGACCCAAATGGAAGTGGCCAAGGCCATCGGCGTCTCCCAGGTACAGGTGTCCCGGATAGAAAAACGGGTGCTCCAAACCCTGCGGGAGGGCTTGACTGCGGAGTAGACATTTTACACGTAATTTCCAGGAAATATTTCTCTTGCGCAAAAGGGCCCGTATTGGGTATAATACCGACACGGGCCTGGAATGCTCGACAACCTATTATTTTGAACCTACAGACGTGAAACGGGAGTCTTATTTATGCGTGAGGTACGCCGGGCCGCCTTGTAGCGGAGGGCGGAAATCACGCTGCGGACACCCACCTAGCCCTAAGGCTAGGTGTCAAAATATAGGACCGACATTCTGGGTTTTTTATTTTACCATCCCAGTTTGCGCAAATAGTCACGGCTCATCCGTGCCGTTTCCAGGGGTGGGCGTTCGGGGGAGGCGTCAAATTCAACGATAACCCACTGTGCCGCCACGTCCAGTGACGCTTGCAAAATGGCGGGGACATCCTGAATACCGCTACCCACTGCCTTGAAAGTGAAGCCGCTCATGGCTTCTTTTTTTGTTTCTGTGTCCGCGCCGATTAAGCCATAGGGCACGCCGGTGAAGTTTTCCCCCATGGTGAAATCCTTGATATGCACCAGCGGTGCGCGGTTTTTGTACTTGCGCAGATAGTCGGCAGGGTCGATGCCCACGAATTTTATCCAGCAGGTGTCTATCTGGGTTTGGAGCAAATCTGCCGGCACGCGCTCATAGAGTACGTCCAGCCCATACTTGTCACCGATTTTTCTAAATTCAAAGTCGTGGTTGTGATACAGGAGGGTGAGGCCGCTTTCCTTTGCCTGTTTTCCCATGGCTTCGATTTCGGGAATCATCCCCTCGAAATCCTCGCCGCCCGGCGCACGCTCCATGTCCAGCCACGGGATGACGATGTACGCACAGCCCACGGATTTGTAATCGGCTAAAACCTTCGCGGGGTCGGCGGCGATGACATCGTAGGGCACATGGGCGGATATGCAATGCAAATCGGCCTCCGTCAGCGCGTTTTTTACCTCCATGGGCGAATAATTGCCAAATCCGGCAAGCTCTACGCCCACATACCCCATTTCCTTCACTTGTTGCAGGGTCCCCCGCAAGTCGGCGGCAAATTCATCCCGCACAGAATACAACTGCAACGCTACAGGTAGTGACATGCTGTTCCTCCTTTTATGGTGATTGTAAAATGACGCGGTTTTCGTCGTCCATGTGTATGCGCAAGCGGTTGCCCTCCAGCCCCATTTTGTCTAAAAATTCCCGTGGGATTTGCACCCGCCCGGCTCGGTCCAGCACAGCCAGCTCGACTTGGGCACCCTTGCCCCCAAAGCCCTCGATGTTGGCCAATTGGTGGGCGTAGGACATAATAAATTCGCTGGATGTCTTGCCGTCGCGGATGGCCACCACCCGCTCCACCCGTTTTGAAATTTCGCGGTCGTGGGTGACGATGACCACGGTGGTGCCCAGCTCCCGGTTGACGGCGCGGAACATATCGAGGATGGCGTTGGTGGTTTTGGTGTCCACACTGCCGGTGGGTTCGTCGGCCAGTAGCACCGCCGGGTGATTGGCCAGGGCCAAAGCGATGGCCACCCGTTGTTGTTCGCCGCCGGATAGCTGGCCCAACTGGTGGGTAGCCCTATGCCCCATGCCCACCAGCTCCAGCAAATCCCTGGCGCGGGCTTTTTTATTTTTCACGGGCCGGGCCGTATTGAACTGCATGGGCATCATCGTATTTTCCATGGCGGTGAGGTAGGGGATGAGATTTCTGGCGTTGTTCTGCCATACGAAGCCCACGGTGACGGTTTTGTACGCCACCAAATCCTTTTCCTTCATTTTAAATAAATCCTTACCGTCCACGATGAGGGAGCCCGCGCTGGGCTTATCCAGCCCGCCAATCATATTGAGTAGTGTGGACTTCCCACTGCCCGAATTGCCTATGATGGCCATAACCTCGCCACGGGCAATGGTCAAATCAAGCCCCTGCAAGGCAAGCACCTCGATGTCCTTGGTCTTGTATATTTTGACCAGGCTTTCCGCGACGATTACGTTGTCAGGGCTCATCCCGCCCCGCCCTCTGCGATTTCCCCGTCGGCCAGCTCGTACACCTTGTCGGCCACTTCCATCAGGCCGGGGTCGTGGGTGGTCATGACGATGGTCGCGCCTTCGTGCTCGATTAAATCCTTGAAAATTTTTATCACCTGCAAGCCCGTGTTGGTGTCCAGCTCTGCCGTGGGCTCGTCGGCGAAAATCACCAGGGGCCGGTGTGCGATGGCGCGGGCGATGGCTACGCGCTGTTGCTCGCCGCCGGAAAGCTCCGGGGGCAAATGATGCATCCGCCCGGCCAGACCCACCCAGTCCAGGCAAGCCTCCACCCGCTTGCGCCGTTCCCGCGCCGGGTAGCCGCTGATGCGCAGGATAAATTCCACGTTTTCGTACGCGGTCATCATGCTTACGAGGGCCACCGACTGGAACACAAAGCCCATCTTCATCCGGCGCAATGTGTCCCGCTTGGCCTCCGACGCCGCGCAGAGGGAAAGCCCATCAAAAAAAACATCCCCGGCCGTGGGATAATCCAAGGCACCCAGAATGTTCATCAAGGTCGTCTTGCCGCTACCGGAGCGGCCCTTTAATACCGTAAGCTTCCCCTTGGCCACGGCCAGGTCAATGCCCTTCAGGGCCCAGAAGGTATCGCCGCCGATGGGGAAGCCGCGCTTGACGCCGGTAGCGGTGATAATCACCGCGGCATCACCCTCCGCACCAGTGCCAGCAACGCCCGTACCGGAAGGGGCTCCATTTTGCCCGCCACTTTTTTCAACGCCTTGCGGATGGGGATGTATTGGGGGCAATTTTTCTCACATTTGCCGCAGTGGTTGCATTTTCGGGGGCTGGCGGTTTCCTTGCGGATGGCGGCGGTAGAGGTCATGTACAGCGTCATGCCCGTGATGAAGCCCTGGGCGTATCGCGTGTTGTAGGCCGAGAAACAGGCGGGGATGTTAATGCCCATGGGACAGGGCAGACAATAATTGCATCCCGTGCAGTTGATTTTATAGGACTTGCGAAATTCTTCGATAACTGCCGCGTACACAGGCGCGTTGGTGTCTTCATTGGGATTTAAATTGTCCATGGCTTTCAGGTTTTTTTCCAGCACGTCCGTACTGCTCATGCCGCTGAGCACCACGGTTACTTCGGGCTGGTTCCACAGCCAGTGCAAGGCCCATTCGGCGGGGGGGCGTCCGGGCACCGCTTTCTCGAAAATATGTACCGCTTCCTTGGGCAGGCCCGTGGCCAGCCGTCCCCCCAGCAACGGCTCCATTACCATTACCGAAACCCCACCCCGGGCGGCGGCCTCCAATCCCCTGCGCCCGGCCTGGTAGTTCTCGTCGTAATAATTATATTGAATCATGCAAAAGCCCCAGGCATAATCCACCAGAATTTTCAAGAAATCGTCGCAGGTGCCGTGGAAGGAGAAGCCGACATTACGGATAAGGCCGGCCTTTTTCTTTTTCGCCAGCCAGTCATCCAGACCCAAAGCGCGGAACTTATCCCATTGCTTGTAGTCGGTGATGCTGTGCAGGAAATAATAGTCTATGTAACCGGTTTTGAGCCGTTTCAGTTGCTCGTCGAAGAAGCGGTCGAAGTCCTCTGTGCTTTTGCACATGAGCAAAGGAAGCTTGGTGGCGATGTATACCTCCTCGCGCTTTTTGTGCCGCGCCAGGATATCGCCCAGTGTTTTCTCACTGCCGGGGTAGATGTACGCTGTGTCAAAGAAATTGACCCCGCCTCGAATGGCGGCCAGAATCATGCGCTCGGTTTCGGCCTTATTGCCGGGGAAGCGCATACAGCCCATGCCCAGCATGGATAGTTGATTGCCCGAAGCCTTGTCTTCGCGGTACTGCATAGGGTATCCCACCAAGCACTGCAAAATTTGTGAATATTATTATAGCATAATTTACGCGGTATGCTATAATTCCGGCGACATATGCATTTGCTACATATTTCCCCCGAGGTGTTCCATGTCCGGCTATACCCCCATGATGCAACAGTATTTTACGATTAAGGAAAAATTCCGGCATTGCATTTTGCTGTTTCGCTTGGGCGATTTCTTTGAAATGTTCTTTGAAGACGCGAAAACCGCGTCCCAGGCGTTGGGCATCGCCCTTACGGCCAGGGATTGCGGCCAAGAGGAGCGCGCCCCCATGTGCGGCGTACCCGCCCACGCGGTGGACGGCTATATAGCGCGGCTGGTGGCGCAAGGCTTCCATGTGGCTTTGTGCGACCAGGTGGAGGACGCGAAATTCGCCAAGGGCATCGTCAAGCGCGACGTGGTGCGGGTCATTACCCCCGGCACGGTGACGGACGCACAGCTCCTGGAGGAAAACCGGCACAATTACATAGCTTGCGTCCACCACGAAAAGGATACATACGCCATAGCCACGGCAGATATTACCACAGGCTTGTTCATGGTCACGGCCGTACCCGACAGCCAGAAAATGACCGACGAGCTGACCCGCATCGCCCCGGCGGAGATTCTCCTGCCCGAGGGCTTCCCCTTGACGCGGGTGGTGGAAAATGTCACCGGACTGAAGGCCACCCCCGTCCCGGCGTGGACATTTACCCAGCACAACGCCTTCAAATGCCTAACCGAGCATTTTTATACCCTGCACCTGGAGGGCTTCGGCCTGTCACATCACGCGCCGGAAATCCCTGCGGCGGGGGCATTGCTTTCTTATCTGGCCGAAACGCAAAAGCACGCCCTGGCGCAAGTCACGGCGATTAAGCCCTACACACAGCAAAATTATATGGTGCTGGACGCCCCTTCCCGCCGCAATTTAGAACTCACCACCCGTATGCGGGAGCCGGGCAAGAAAGGCTCCCTCCTGGGCGTGCTTGACCATACGAAAACCGCCATGGGTGCCCGGCTTTTGCGCAGCTGGGTGGAGCTTCCCCTACTCTGCACCGAAGAAATCAACCGCCGCCAGCAGGCCGTGGCCGAATGGCATGAAAACCCCCTGCGCCGTGCGGACTTGCAGATACGCCTTCAAAACGTCCACGACCTGGAACGGATTATGGCCCGGCTGGCCGCCCGCAACGCCAACGCCCGGGACTTAGCCACCTTGCGGGCTTCCTTGCATGATTTACCCGCCGTCGGCGCGTTGCTTAGGGAATGTAAAAGTGCCGCGCTGGCTGAAATTTCGCGCACCTATGATAATTTGGCCGACATACATGAAAATATCGCCGCCCGTATCGTGGAAGCCCCGCCCCACAGCACCCGCGAGGGGGGGATGATTCGCCCCGGCGTTAATGCGCGGCTGGATGAGCTTAACGGCATCCGCGACAACGCCGCGGATTTCATAGCGCGGTACGAACTGCGCCAGCGGGAGGAGACGGGCATCCATTCCCTCAAGGTGAAAAACAACCGGGTTTTCGGCTATTACATTGAAGTAACCGCCGCCAATCTTTCGAAGGTTCCCCCCCATTACAACCGCAAGCAAACCATTGCCAACGGCGAACGTTACACCACCGCCGAGTTGAAAAAATGGGAGGAGGCCATATCCGGCGCGGAAGAAGAAATCACTGCGCTGGAGTATGACCTCTTCGATGCGGTGCGCCGGGAAGTGGTGGAGCAAATGACACGGGTGCAGTTCACCGCCATGGCCTTGGCTACCCTGGACGCGTTGCAATCCTTGGCCGAGGCCGCCGACCGGGGGCGTTATGTCCGGCCTATAGTGGACAATTCTACGGAGATATATATAAAGGAAGGGCGGCATCCGGTACTGGAAAGTTCCGCAAGCGACAACACCCGCTTTATCCCCAACGATACCCACATGGGGGACGCCACGCACCGCCTGTCCGTCATCACCGGGCCCAATATGTCGGGGAAATCCACCTACATGCGCCAGGTGGCCCTCATTGTGCTGATGGCGCATATCGGCTCCTTCGTCCCGGCAGAGGAAGCCCGCGTCGGCGCGGTGGACCGCATTTTCACCCGGGTAGGCGCGTCGGACGACCTGGCCACGGGGCAGAGTACCTTCATGGTGGAAATGACCGAGGTAGCCAACATTTTGCACAACGCCACCCGCCACAGCCTGATTATCCTGGATGAAATCGGCCGGGGGACCAGCACCTACGACGGCCTATCCATTGCCTGGGCGGTGCTGGAGCATATCGTCGAAGGCATCGGCGCGAAGACCCTCTTCGCCACCCATTACCACGAGCTGACCCAGCTTGAAAGCCAACTGCCGGGGGTGCTTAATTTTTGCTTCACCACCCAGGAGCAAGGCGCGGATATCGTCTTTTTGCGTAAGCTGGTACGCGGCGAGGCCGGGCAAAGCTACGGCATACATGTGGCACGGCTGGCGGGCTTGCCCAAAACCACGCTGGAAAGAGCGGAAAAGCTGTTGCGCGAATTAAACCCTGTGGCGCGGGGTGACGCTTCATGAGCCCCAGGTATACGATTTTCGCCATATTTTGTTTTATGGGGCTGGCCTTGGTGATTTTTACTACCATTACGGTGCTGACCCGCATAGAGACAGAGCCCGTCTATGACACGGCCCGGCTGGAGACATTTGATTTATCCTCCCGCGTGGCCCGTTTACAGCTGGAAGCCTTCGACGCCTTTCCCCGGGCGTTGCTTACCCCGGCGGATTTTGCCCAGGGGGTACATAGGGTGCCGGTAAGGCCAAATCAGGAGCTTTACGCCACCTACAGGCTTTTGCTTCCCTTGGAGCCGGGGGTAATATACGGCCTTTCCGGCTATTCCGCTTTACATGCCATGGCTATTTGGGTGGATGGGGTTTTGCGGTATTGCGTTGGCGTACCCGCCGACAGCCTGGAGGCCATGACCGCCAGAACCAGCCACTTCACTTTGTTCTTTGTGGCGGCACAGGGCTATACGGAAATTGTCATCCAACGCTCCAGCTTTGTCCACGCCCGGGGCGGAAGCCTCAATCCCCTGTTCCTTGGGGAGCAAACCCTAATCACGAATATAAACCGCCGCACCCTTGTCAATATTAATATCATGCTGGGTATAATCGCGATATCCTTCCTTTATTTCGTGGGCATGTATTTAATTTTCAACAACCGGAAGCGTTGCTTGTACGCCGCCCTCATTTGCTTGATGATGGTGTTGCGCACGCTGATTCGGGAGCATGTGCTGATTACAACCTTTTTCCCGGAGATAAGCTGGGAAACCGTGCACCGGCTCAGCTACCTAAGCACCAATGGCTTTATCATCTTTGCCATCTTATTTATGAACGCCATGTTTATGCGCAATGTCGGGAAAAAGCGGCGGGGCTTCAACCGGGTTTTCCTTGTACCCGCCATAGGATATTTCATTGCGCAGTCCATTTTGGTACTCACCACCCCTACCCCTTTCTACACGCAATTCCTTGTTTTCTTCAATATCATGTTCACGGTGATTTCTGTGTCTATGCTGGGTAATACCGTATGGATTATTATAAAATTCCCTGCCATGAGAAGTGTCGAGCATATTCTGGTATTCATTGCCAGCACCACCAGCGTATTCTTTGGCGCGATGGAATCCCTGCATTTTGTATTTAACCCCACCTTAATGGGCGTAAACTACCTGCAATTCGGCACCTTGGCCTTCATTGTGATTAACGCCGCCGCGCTGGGCATCCATTTTGTCCAAACCCAGGCAGAGCTGGTGGCGGAGCGGAACCGGGCCAGCGTCGCTTTGGCGGCCAAAAACGCCAAATCCGAGTTCCTTGCCAAGATGTCCCACGAAATCCGTACGCCCATGAACGCGATTCTAGGCATGACCGAGCTTATCCTGCGGGAAAAGCTCTCCAACAAAGTACACGACCAAGCCACGATAATCTACAAATCGGGCGGGTACCTGCTGTCTATTATCAACAACATCCTCGACTTAACAAAAATCGAGACCGGCCATATGGTGATTATCAAATTCCCGTATCGCTTCCTTAATATGGTGGAGTATGTAACGCAAATCATCCAGCTGCGCCTGAAGGATTCCAAGGTGAAATTTAGTGCGGACATCGACAAGAATATACCCCCGGTGCTTGTGGGGGACGAAGTGAAATTGCAACAAATTCTCATCAACCTACTGGACAACGCGGTCAAATATACCCGCGACGGCGGCATCACCCTCACCATAACGGGGACACCCTCCGAGGCGGGGGTTTGCGTGCTACACATCCAGGTAAAGGACAGCGGAATCGGGATTGACGCGGATAATCTGGACAGGGTGTATGATATTTTCACACAATTTGACCTGGAAAAGAACCACAACGTGGAAGGCACGGGGCTTGGCCTTGCCATCACCCGAAGCCTGATACAGCTCATGGACGGCACTATACAAGTAGAATCCGAATATGGGCTGGGCAGTGCATTCTTAATCACCTTGCCACAGGAAATCGGCGAAAGCGAAGCCATACCGGAGATAGACGCCCCGACCATCTTTACCGCGCCGGAGGCCCACGTTTTGGCCGTGGACGATGTAGAGATAAACCTTACCGTGGTGGAAACCATGCTGGAGCATTTCAAAATAAAGACCACCCTTTGCCAAAGCGGCGAAGAAGCCGTAAAAGCCGCCCAAGCCAACCATTTTGACCTAATCCTTATGGACCATATGATGCCGGCAATGAACGGAACCGAAACCATGCGCGCTATCCGTGCCCTGGAAGGCAAGCAAAAAATACCCATCGTCGTCCTCACCGCCAACGCCATCGCCGGCTCAAAGGAAATGTTCTTG
Organism: Defluviitaleaceae bacterium; assembly: GCA_009787785.1. Taxonomy (GTDB): domain Bacteria; phylum Bacillota; class Clostridia; order Lachnospirales; family WQUN01; genus WQRX01. Next base: position 27,712 of record WQSR01000009.1, on the reverse strand, counting down.
AAAAGCGGCTTTGATGACTATCTCTCCAAGCCGGTAGACATCGCGCAGCTAAGCAGCGCGCTGGCGAAATGGTTGCCGGAGGGAAAGATAAAAGAAAAGGGCGAACGGGGGAAAATTTGACACTCTGGGAATAGATTTGTATAATGCCCATGATTTCCGGCTCAAAGCCCGAGTGGCGGAATGGCAGACGCGGCGGACTCAAAATCCGCTCCCGGCAACGGGGTGGGGGTTCAAGTCCCTTCTCGGGCAAAGCTTACAAATAATCCGAACCATAAGCCGAAGATAAAATTCATCGGCGAGGGGTTCGGATTTTTGTTAATGAAAAAGTCGTATATATGCCGATGTGGTATACAAGAGCCACGATAACACCGGCGGAGGTATTTTATGCGTGTTGAAAAGTCTCAGGCTTTTTGTTCCGTGTTGAATCGGTATAACGAGAGCCCATCTCCATCGAATGACAGTATCCAAACACAGCGCGATTCCACTGGATTAGACAGTCATCTCAGTGTAAGAAATGAAGTGGGGGGCTTGTTTGCCACTTCGGAGGAGGACAAAGCGTTAGTGGAATCGGTTCGCCGGTTTTTGGGCTTAACCGACCGTGACGCGGTTAGAATCTTCGTGGTGCCAAAAGGCCAGAATCGTGTGCCGGTAGGAAGTTTTCTTCAATCAAATACATCATCTCCCCGCACGCAGGAACTACATATAAACATTCGTTCCGTCAGAGGCCGGTTGCGGGATTTTGAAGCGGGTATATTCGACCCACGTTTAACGGACGAAGAACGCAACGGATTAATCAACTCCATGCAACGTAGCCTTGAAGCGTATGAGCGGGCCTTGACAAAAGAAATGGCGCGGCTTGCCGCCATGCCGCGTTCAGGTGTTATTGTCGTTGAGCGGGAGCAGTAGGCTATAATCGCAACAGTTGCCCAGATACAAAATGTCGGTTAGAATGGGTGCTAATAAATTTTGTTTCAGGCTGGGATGAGCCTGTTTTTTCTTTGTAGAGCGTTTTTGAGGGAGGATTGCATGAGCGACACGCGGAAAACGGTTATTTTAGTGGACGATGAGGTAACGAACCTGGCCATTGGCAAGAATGCCCTGGCCGGTACCTACAATGTGTTTACCATTAACTCCGGCATGGTACTGATGAACATGCTGGAGAATGTAAGTCCCGACTTAATTTTGCTGGACTTGAATATGCCGGGCATGAACGGCTTTGAGGTGATAAAACGGCTCAAGGCCAACCCCAAGACAGCAAAGATACCCGTGATTTTCCTTACGGCCATGACCGACGAGGCAGTGGAGCTGGAGGGCTTGTCGCTGGGAGCCATTGACTTCATCCACAAGCCCTTCTCCACACCCTTGTTACTTAAACGGCTGGATGTCCATTTGCTGGTGCAGGACCAAACGCTGGAGCTGATTAACTTTAACGACAACCTGACACAGATGGTGGAAAGGAAGACCCACCAGGTGGTAGAGTTGCAAAACGCCCTGCTTTCCACCATGGCGGAGCTGGTGGAATACCGGGACGAAATTACCGGCGGTCACATTGAAAGGACGCGGGATTATATCAAGGCTCTCCTTGATGGAATGAAGGTATATGGCGTGTATGAATCGGAGGCTTCGGGGATGAACGAGACCTATATCATGCAATCGTGCCAATTGCATGACGTGGGTAAAATCGCCGTAAGCGATTCTATTTTGTTTAAGCCGGGCAAGCTTACCCCGGAGGAATTTAACGACATGAAGAAGCATACCACCTTTGGCGAAAAGGTTATTTTGAACATAATGAAAAAGACCTCGGAGAGCGATTTTCTGGAATATGCCCGCATGTTTGCCGCCTACCATCACGAGAAGTGGGATGGGAGCGGTTATCCCTATGGGCTGAAGGGCGAAGAAATTCCCTTGCCGGGGCGCATGATGGCTATTGCCGATGTGTATGATGCCTTGGTTACGGCGCGGCCCTACAAGAACGCCATGTCCCACGAGGACGCGTTGAAAATAATCCTGGATGGCTGTGGCACCCACTTTGACCCGGCCCTGATAAACCTGATTCAAAAGATTCATCCCATTTTCCGGCAAATTGCTTTTGAATCCGTTGAGAAGACGGATAAACTGCAAAGAGCCAATGATTACATCGAGGTATAGCCCATACCTAACTTATAAAACAGCCAGGGCATTAGACAGGGGGAACCAATTATGGTTAAGAAATATCGCAGTGTCACCTTTACACTTGGATTTATTTTTCTTGGCATCATTATTTTCGCTATCACAGGCGTGGTGTGGATTCGCGCAACCCAGACCAACGCGCAGATGCAAAACCTCATCGCCGAACGCTTAAAGGGAAATATCAATACCACCTTGGGCACCTTTGAAACTGTGCAGGAGCACACGCTGGGCATATTGGATATTGTAGCCAATCTGCCCCGGGTGCACATCGCGCTAACCCCTTATGAGCACTATCAGCCCTACCCGCTCAGCGACAGCCTGGACGCCTTCATGGGCTCGCCCCTGTATGAAAACATTTCTGTTTTTGATACGGATTTGCGCCTTATGGGCCAGACCAATCCACACTCCGAAATTTTCCTTTCCGAAATGTTTATCGAAAACGCCGTCCGGGCCGGCATGGGCATGTCCCATATTTCATATGCACGGATTAACCCCTTCACGGGATACGTGCAAAAGCTGTACACCCAGCCTGTTATACGCGACGGATATGTGTACGGGCTTGTGGCGATTTTGTTAAATACCCAACGGCTGGACATCTATTTACGGGATTTCATCCACGACGCGGACAGCTTTGTCAACGTAGCCGACGCCTCGGGTACGCTATTCTTTTCCAACCGGGCCAGCTACATCGGAATGCATGTGGATGACCTGGGCGTGTACGAAGCCTTTGGCAGAATCCCCATCAATGAAGTTTTTGTCCACACCTCAGCCATCACCGGCGTGGATAAAATCGCGTACATCGAAATTGAACCCCACCTGAACTGGACCATCGTTAGCTTTTTCGACGCCCATTCCGTGGAAAGTACCACCTGGCTGGTATTCGTCTCGCTGTTGCCCACGGTTTCCGGCGTTACCCTTGCGGGATTTTTGGTGCTGATTATCATTGTGCGCACCTTGAAGCCCCTGAGAACCCTCGCCCTTACCGCAAAGGAAGTAGCCGAAGGAAATCTGGATATACAATTTACCGTACAGCGTAACGACGAAATCGGGCTTGCATTCGATTCCTTCGAGGAGGTGGTGACTTCACTGAAACGGCTAATCATCGAGGCGGAGAGCGCGTCGAAGGCCAAGGGGGATTTCCTTGCCAAGATGAGCCACGAAATCCGTACCCCCATGAACGCCATCATTGGCATGACCGAGCTTATCCTCATGGAGGAGCTTTCCCCCAACGCCCGGGACCAAGCCACTATTATCAAAAACTCCGGCAACCACTTGCTGTCGATTATCAACGACATCCTGGACTTTTCAAAAATCGAGAGCGGTAAAATGGAAGTGGTGGAATCGGAGTATCTGTTCCATTCCACCATAAATGACGTGGTAAACATCATCAACACGAAGATGATTAACCCCAAGGTGAATTTTGTGGCCTACATGGAACGCAATGTACCCAACCGGCTCATAGGCGACGAGGTGCGCTTGCGTCAGGTGCTGATTAATTTGCTAAACAATTCCGTGAAGTACACCCGGGAGGGGCGCATTACCCTGGATGTATCCTGGAAGAAAACCGAGGAAGACAGCCTTGTTTTGACTGTCCGCATCAAGGATACGGGCATCGGCATAAAGCCGGAGGATTTGAAAAACCTTTTCGGCGAGTTCCAGCAGTTTGACATGGAGAAGAACAAAAACGTGGAAGGCACGGGGCTTGGGCTGGCCATCACCCACAACCTGGTACGGCTCATGGGTGGGCATGTCGCGGCGGAATCCACCTATGGCTTGGGGAGTATTTTTACCCTCACGTTGCCCCAGCGGTTCGTCCTTGAGGAATTTGAGAGCCATTGGGAGGAAGCGGAATTGGATGATTCAGGAAACAATATACTGCTGACCGGCCGCACCCGCTTGGAGGAAACCCTCAAGGAAAAGAGTATTGAGCAGTTCCGCATCCCTTCGGCAAGAATCCTCGTGGTGGACGATGTGCCCACCAATCTGCGTGTGGCACAGGGCTTGCTGGCACCCTATGAGGCTATGGTGGACATATGCCTTAGCGGGCGCGAAGCACTAAAGGCCGTTACGCAAAAGCATTATGATATTGTGTTCATGGACCATATGATGCCAGACATGGACGGCTTGGAGGCTACCCGCACCATCCGCGAAATGCAGGAGGGCAGGTTTGCCAAGCTGAATATTATTGCCCTCAGCGCGAACGCCATTGTGGGCGCGAAGGAAATGTTTCTGCTCAACGGGCTGAACGATTTCCTCTCCAAGCCCATCGAGCTGGATAAGCTCAACGCCATACTCGCGAAGTGGATTCCCGCAGAGAAGCAAATTCGCGCCGAGGTCGTGCCCCCGCCGAAAGAGGCCCCCGCCGAGGAATTAACCATAGCGGGCATTGATACAAAAAGGGGTCTAACCCTTTCCGGCGGGAACAAAGCCGTTTACCACGATATCCTTACCCTGTTCCATCAAGATATCGAAGCGAAGGTGTCCCAGCTTACCAACGCGGCCAACAGCAACAATTTCAATTTGTATAACATCTACGTACACGCGCTGAAATCCGCCTGCGCCAACATCGGCGCGCTCACCCTTTCCGAGCAAGCCGCAAAGCTGGAGGCCGCCGCCATACAGCAAGACCTCTCCTTCATTCATATGCACAATCCCGCCTTGTTGAAAGGCTTGGTGGCCTTGCAGGAAAGCATCGGGCAAACGTTGAACCTGGAAAAAGATGAAGCAACAGATGATTCGGCCCAAGAAGATTATGACCGCGACGCGCTACACTCCGCCCTAAGCCAGCTCAAAGTAGCCCTGGAAAGCTACGATGCGCTGGCCATCGACGAAGCAAATAAAACAATAACCGAATTTGCCAAGCATCCCTCGCTGAAGGAGTTGCTCAAGGCATTATTAGACAATGTATTTGTGGGCATGTACCCGGATGCCATAGGACAAATAAATAAAATTATCGAAACGGAATAGCGGGCTATTATGCCCACCACATCTGCGCGGCGGGTTCGTACATGAGAATGGGCTTGAGGAAGTCGATGGCTTTTTCCAGCCCTTCTTCTATGGACATCAGGCCATCCTCGTGCTCAATGGAAATGGCACCATCGTAGCCCATGGCACGCAAAGTGGAAATCATGTCGCGCCATTGTTTTTCGCCGTGGCCGTAGCCCACGGTGCGGAACACCCAGCCCCGCCCCAGGAAATCGTCGTAGCGGGTGGTCTCCAGCACGCCGTTGACGGCCACGTTGGCAGGGTCTATGCGGGTGTCCTTGGCGTGGAAATGGTGAATCGCGCCCTTCATGGCCTTCAGTGCCTCCACCGGGTCTATGCCCTGCCAGAAGAGATGGCTGGGGTCAAAATTCGCGCCGATGGCGGGGCCCACGGCTTCCCGGAGTTGCATCAGGGTACGCGGATTGTACACGCAGAAGCCGGGGTGCATCTCCAGGGCGATTTTGGTCACGCCATAGGACGCGGCCAGCGCGGCGGCTTCCTTCCAGTAGGGTACCAGCACCTCGTCCCATTGATATTTCAGGATTTCCAAAAAATCCGCCGGCCACGCGCAAGTCACCCAGTTGGGGTATTTCGCGCCGGGATGGTCGCCGGGGCAACCGCCAAAGGTGATGACCGTGTCCACGCCCAGTTTTTGCGCCACTTTACAGGTGTTTACAAAATCCTCGTGGTCCTTGTCCCGCACGGCCTTATCCGGGTGGACGGGGTTGCCGTGTACGCTCAGCGCGCTGATGGTCAGGTTGTGTTTTTTCAGCGCGGCTTGGAGCGTATCAATAACAGACGGGTCGGATAAAGCCTTCACCGGGTCCAGATGGGCATTGCCCGGGAAGCCCCCAGTGCCGATTTCCACGCTCTGCACGCCCAAGCCGGCAAGATAGGCAAAGGCTTCCTCCACGGATTTCCCGCTAAGGGGAACGGTCAAAACGCCCAGCTTCATACGCGTGCACCCTTTGCGGGTCTGCCTCTGGTGGCTTTTACCGGCTTGGGCGGCGCAAATTCCACCAGCTTGCCTGTGGCCGCAGATTCATAAATGGCCTCCAGGATTTCGGTTACGACACAGGCTTGCTCCGCTTCCACTACCAGCGGCGTGCCTTTTTCAATGGCGTTGATAAAGACCAGCTGCTCGTCCACGCCGGGGTCGCCGCTGGCACCGTCATAAAAGGCCACGCTCCCCGCCCGCAGTTCCGGCTTCTTTTCATACAGCAGACCGAAGTCGTCGCCATTGTAGCGCACACCGTCGCGCATATCCGCGCCGGCCTTCGTGCCGCACAGGGTGGTTTGCGCTTCGAAGGCGTCCACCATGTTAAGGGCCCAGCTGGATTCCAAAATAATGGTCGCGCCGTTTTGCATGGTGATAAAGCCGAAGGCGGAGTCCTCCACGGTAAATTCCTTGGGATTCCAGGGGCCGAAGGCGTTCCCGCACACACCGTTGCCGTTAAGCTTCTTATACGTGTTGCCCATGACGGACTTGGGCGCGTAGTTGTTCATCAGCCACAAAGTCAAATCCAACGCGTGGGTGCCAATGTCTATCAGGGGCCCGCCGCCCTGTTCCTCCTCGTTGAGGAAAACGCCCCAGGTGGGCACGGCGCGGCGGCGCAGGGCATGGCCTTTGGCGAAATAAATCTCGCCCAAATCGCCGCGCTCCACACTGGCCTTGATATTCTGGCTGGCGGCGGCGAAACGCGTCTGATACCCGATGGTGAGGACTTTCCCGGTGCGCTTCGCGGCGGCAACCATGGCGCGGGCTTCCTTGGCGGTTTTGGCCATGGGCTTTTCGCACATGACATGCTTGCCCGATTCCAACGCGTCTATGGTAATGACGGAGTGGGACTTGTTGGGCGTAAGTACATACACCATGTCCAGAGCCGTATCCTTCAACAGTTTTTTATAATCGGTATAAACCTTCGCGCCGGGGGTGCCATATTCTTTGGCGGCCTTGGTGGCGCGCTCCTTTACGATGTCACAGAAAGCCACCATTTCGGCCCTGCCCGTTTTTGCCAGATAGGGCATGTGCTTCCCGTTGGCGATACCGCCACAACCGATGATACCCGCTTTAAGTTTTGCCATGAAAACCTCTCCTTTTTTTTGTGAATATTGTATAATGAGAAAACACAATACGCAAGACGGGTTGGGAGGAATGCACATGAAAATCCAAGCATCCGCAGAAGATTATCTCGAAGCCATCTGGATACTTTCACAGAAACTCGGCAAGGTACGGTCAAAGGATTTGGTGGCCCACATGAATTACGCCAAGCCCACCATAAGCATCATCGTGAAGAAATTCAAGGACAACGGCTACATCACCATCGAAGACGAGCGGTACATCACCCTTACGGAAAAAGGCGCGGAAATCGCCCAGCGCATCCACCAGCGGCACGTACTCCTTTCCCAGGTGCTTATCGCCCTTGGGGTAAATGAAAAACAGGCATACGAGGATGCCTGTAAAATTGAACACGCCATTAGCGAGGAAAGCTATACCTGCATCAAGGCCCATTTTGAAAAATGGGTGCCCCCTACCGGTGATGCAACAAAAAGTCAATAATATTCATAATTTTAATGCCGTTCACAGAGGGGGGAAGGCCCCTGTTCATGGTCAGAATCATTTTCTCGTAGTTGTCGTTGATGGCCTCCAGGGGCTTCAACGCTTTTTTCAGGCTTGCCTCGTCGGGGATATCGGCGGCGATTTGATAGTATTTCCGGTCGGTATAGGAATCGGTCATAAAGTCGATTTCGTAATTGTTTTGCTTGCCCAGGTATACCCGGTCGCTCTTGCGCACCAGCTCGAAGTAAATCACATTCTCCAGCATGGTTTTAAATTTGATATTGGCGTGGCCCAGCAAGGCACCGCACATGCCCGTGTCCGCAATGTAGTATTTGCCCAGGGTCTTCAGATGCTGTTTATTTTTTATGTCGTACCGCTTCACGCCATAAAAAAGGAATGCGTCCTCCAATATGTTCAAATAGTTATCTATGGTTTCGCTTGTGGTCTTCTTGCCGCCGGCGGATAAATGGTCGCTGATTTTTTTCGACGAAAAATTGCTTCCAATGTTTTCCGCCAGATACTGGGCCACACTGCGGAGCAAGGCGGCGTCGCGCACGGTGTTGCGCTCGATGACATCCCGGGCCATGGCCGCGTCAAACATGTCCAGCAAAGCCGCGTTTATCACCGTCTCGGGCATTTCCATCCCGGAAATGGCGGGCATCGCGCCATATTTCACATACTCGTCCCGGAATTTCATCTCCACCAGCTCGTCATAGGTGATGGGGCCGTTTTCGTTGTCTATGGGGTTGAACAGTACATATTCCTTGAAGGACAGGGGAAACATTTTTATCCGCACGAACTGGCCGCCCAGAAAAGCCCGGTGGGAGGCGGGCAATTCAATGCCGGAAGTGGTGAGGTAGATATCCGCGTTGCATTCAATCCGTAAATTATTGATGTGCCGCTCCCAGTCGGAGACCCACTGAATCTCGTCAAGCAAAACATATTTTTTCTCCGTGTCGCTTGTGTGCGAGCGGATATACTCATACAAGGCTTCGCCGTTTTTCAAATGCTTGTGCTCCGCAGATTCAAAGCCCAGGTATATTACCCGGTCCTTGGGGATGCCGCTGTCCGTCAGGTTGCGCTTGAACTGCGCAAGCAAAGTAGACTTGCCGCACCGCCTGACCCCGGTGATTAATTTGACTTGTTCCTTGTCCTTGAAGGCAAGGAGATGAGAAAGATAGGTTTTACGGACTTTCATTTTCCACCTCATTTTTATCGCAAGGCAAATAAAGATATGTATAAATTTGGGGGATGTTTTTCGGAAGTATACTACATAGTGCGTGAAAGCGCAAGTTTATTCGGCTGTGGGCGAAAAATATTTTACACTACCTTGAAGATATGGGCAAAGAAGAAGGGTATCCGCGCTTGGGTGCCGTTTTTCTTTGCGATAAAGAGCAGTTTGATAGAGCGTAAAAAGGGCATGGGGGCCATCACCAGGGGATTCACCTTCATCAGGTGGCACAGGGCGTTAGTGGTGGCGCAGAGGTCGTTGCAATAGCCGCTGAAATACACATTTTTCCTGCCCAGCCGCGCCACAAGCTTGTCCCCCGCTTCTTTTATAGCGCATTTGCCCACCACAAGCACCCGGCCCTGGATGGCGTCGATACACTCCGGGGTGTGGCCCTTCCCCATCAGAATCGTAAAGCCGCCCTTGCCGTGGTAGTCATAGGCAAGGCATTGCAACAATGTCAGGGGATTGTTTTGGCAACCCTCCCGGCAGGTCCGCTCGGTGCCCTTGATGATTGTTACGTCCTGTGGGTATTTGGGGTACAAATCCCAGCCATAGCTCTTGTCGAAATCCGCAATATCACCGATGATTGCGACATCGTCAAGGCTTTTCACGCCCATGCCATGGCCGCGCTCCACCGCGATTTGCAAATGGTGGGCGTCCTTTTCCGGGGTCAGGCCGAAAAGCTTGGCACCCACTAGGTCGGCGGCAAGGACATGGGTGCTTCCGATGAGCACCTTGAAGGGCAACACGCACTTGTCCGCAAAGGCCGTCACCGGATAATGCCCGTGGATGGTAGCCTCCACCCCTTCGATGAGGGTGAAGTCCGGCCGGATAAAATCCAGCATATCCGCAAGCTTGCTGGCCAGATTATAATTGTGGTCGGCGCGGCGGTCGGCGGGCTGGGGGAAGGCCCATTGGTTCTTCACCCCCAGCGTGACCCCGGCCATGGAGTGGGTTTTCAGCTTGGGTAAATTGATATATAAATTTTCGTCTGCACGGTCAATAAGATTTTCCGTCACAAATTTGGGGATGCGGAAGGTGGTTTCTGCATAGCCCCCCTCTTCCGAAGCTTCCGGCCTTTTGCCCCGGAAAGTGAATTGCGTATTTTCTTCCTCGTCGAGGTATACCTCCCTCACGCCGTATTTTTTGCACACATCGCTATAGCCCGTCAGCGCGAACACCATACGGGTGAAATTGCTCTGGGTGCAATTCTCGAAGAGGAAAATCCGGTTCGCGCCCTTGCTCCGCCAGTAATGAATCACGGCCTCCACCAGCTCTACCCGGGTGTGGCTGTAGGGCTTCGAGTCGATGGCGTTGGGCTTGATGTACACATCACCGCTGGACTTCAGCAGGGCTTTGCCCCCTGCGGCCTCGAATATTTCGGCTACGGCGGAAAAAATTTCATCTTTCATCGTGGAAGAAAGGGGCTTGTACTGCGTGAAGGATTCGGACTGGTGCGGGGATTGCAGACGTTTTACGGTTACGCTCGCGGCCTTGGCTGACATGGATATCGTCCCTTCGGGGTAAAATGTTTCAACTGTATCTCGCTTATACTACATTCTTGACAATTTCATTGCAACTGTGGTATTCTCCGCGAAACAAAGCGCGGACGCGCTTTTTTAGTGCCGTCTGCGGCTTATTTTGTACCGCGCCAATGAAATAATGAGAGTGAGGGATACCTATGCGCACCAAGATTACCCTGGCCTGTGTGCCGTGCAAACAGCGCAATTACAGCACCACCAAGGACAAAAAAAAGCACCCCGACCGCATGGAGGTTAAAAAGTTCTGCCGTTTTTGCAACGCCCACACCGAGCACCGTGAAACGAGATAAGGGAGGGCATTATAATGGAAGAAAATAAAAAGTCCAAAAAAGAAGCCGACCACAGTCCCGACCCCGTCAAAAGCATCGTCAATGAGTACCGCACCGAATTTCGCCGCATTGTCTGGCCCTCCAAGCCAATCCTGTTCAAGCATACCGTGACGGTTATCGCCGTTTCTTTGCTCTTCGGCGCGTACATCGCCCTTTTGGACGGCATATTCAGCTTTGGCTTGCGCCAGTTTATCGGGCTGGTTGTGTAGGTGCGGCCATGACGGATACCATTAATCAAGCCACCCTGGAAGTCATGCCCGAAACCATGGTTGACACCATCCACCCCGACGCGAAGTGGTATGTGGTGCACACCTATTCCGGCTATGAGAACAAGGTCAAGGCGAATATCGAAAAAATCGTGGACACCCGTGGGATGCACGATGTCATCATCCAGGCCGTGGTTCCCGTGCAGGACACGCTGGAAATCAAGAACGGCCAGAAAAAAATCGTCCAGCGTAAAATCTACCCCGGCTACGTCTTGCTGAAAATGGTCATGAACGAGGACACCTGGTATGTCATCCGCAACACCCGGGGCGTCACCAGCTTTGTGGGGCCGGCCAGCAAGCCCGTACCCCTCACCGATGAGGAAATCATCGCCATGGGCGTAGAAGTCCCCGACTTCGAGCTGGACTTGAACGTAGACGAAACCGTACGCATCATCGCGGGCCCCTTCGAAGGCTCCATCGGCAATGTGCGCGAGGTCAACCACCAGAAGAAGACCGTCACCATTGCCCTCAGCGTCTTTGGCCGCGAAACCCAAGTAGAACTCGATTACCACGTTTTGCAACGCATGTAAAACGCGGTTTTGAGATATTCAGTGGGAGGGTAAATACCCGAAAGCCTGGCAAGGCCAGCGCGAAGCGCGTTTGCCGCCCGCCAGGGCACCACAAGGAGGAAACCGAATGGCAAAGAAAGTCACCGCTTTGGTCAAATTGCAAATCCAAGCGGGAAAAGCAACCCCCGCCCCCCCCGTGGGGCCCGCGCTGGGTCAGCACGGCTTGGCGATTCCGAACTTTTGCAAGGAATTTAACGAGCGCACCCAGTCCCAAGCCGGCATGATTATCCCCGTGGTCATCACGGTATATGCCGACAGAAGCTACAGCTTCATTACGAAGACCCCCCCGGCGGCGGTACTGCTCAAGAAAGCCTGCGGCATTGAAAAAGCCTCCGGCGAGGCCAACCGCAACGCCAAAGTCGCAACCATTTCCAAAGACGAAGTGCGCAAAATCGCAGAGTTGAAAATGCCCGACCTCAACGCAAGCGACGTGGAATCGGCCATGCGCATGGTAGCCGGCACCGCCCGAAGCATGGGCATTGTCGTGCAGGAATAGGAGGGCTGACAGATGAAAAAAGGGAAAAAGTATATCGAGGCCGCCAAGCTGGTGGATAAAATGAAGCTCTACGACGTAAACGAGGCCATTGATTTAGTACAAAAGACCAGCACAAGTAAATTTGACGCCACGGTGGAAGCCCATATCCGTTTGGGCGTAGACTCCCGCCACGCCGACCAGCAGGTGCGCGGCGCGGTAGTTCTCCCGCACGGAACGGGCCGCACCTTGCGTGTGCTCGTATTCGCCAAGGCGGACAAGGCCGTGGAAGCGGAAGCCGCCGGGGCCGATTATGTAGGCGCGGAAGATATGGTGTCGAAGATTCAAAACGACAACTGGTTTGAGTTTGACGCCGTGGTAGCCACCCCGGATATGATGGGCGTGGTGGGCCGTTTGGGCCGCGTCCTGGGGCCCAAGGGCCTGATGCCCAACCCCAAGGCCGGAACCGTTACCGCCGACGTGGGCAAAGCCATCGCCGACATCAAGGCGGGTAAAATCGAGTACCGCCTGGACCGCACCAATATCATCCACGTTCCCCTGGGCAAGGTAAGCTTCGGCACGGAAAAACTCACCGACAACTTCCAGACCCTCATGAGCGCGGTCATCAAGGCCAAGCCTTCCGCCGCCAAGGGAACGTATTTAAAAAGTATCACGCTGGCCTCCACCATGGGCCCGGGTGTGAAGGTCAACCCGCTCCGCGTGAACGACTAGGAGGCACAACCATGGCAAAATGTGAAGTATGCGATAAAGGCATCCAAACCGGGCACCGGGTTAGCATTACCCGCAGTCAGGTTTCCCGCCGCGCCAACAAGATTTGGCGTTCCAATGTGAAAAAAGTGCAGATAGTGGAAAAAAACGGCGCGGTACGCCGTGCCAAAGTCTGCACCCGTTGCCTTCGCTCTAAGAAAGTGACCCGCGCGGTGTAGGCAATTAGCTTTCCAGCACTTCCTCATGCACAGCGACATAACTCAGCAAATCGTCGCGCTGGTGGTGCCCACAGGCATCATCCTTGGCCAAGGTTGACTTGGCGGCAATGTGCAGACGCGTGCCCGCTTCCTCCTCCCCTACCCCGTCTTCCACGGCACGCAACCACGCTTCTGCGGCGAGCCTGACCTCGTTGCAACCGCCGGTACAGTCCCCGATATTGATATCGGTCAGCCTTTTAGCCACTGCGGTCATTTTATCAATTCTGCTTTGTTCCATAAAAAACACCCTTCCCAAAGGAAATAATGCTTAGCTTGCCTTGGGGAGGGTGTTTTTATACTTCGATGTTTGACAAGCGGCCATGTGTATAATATGATGAGAATTGCTGTGACGGCGAAGTCACGGCATTGGAATTGCCAAAAAATTGAATATTTATAGAATGTGGTGCGCGTAGTCTGCGGCTCGTATGAAGCTGTGGAGGGTACGCGATAATAGGGAATCAGGTTGGAATCCTGAGCAGTCCTGCTACCGTATTGACTAGCAAAGTTTCTCGTTCGGTTGCCCCGAACAGCCATTGGATATTTTTATATCTGAGAAGGCGAAGCTGAAGCGATAATGTCTAAGTCGGGAGACCTGCCCCATTTTGACGGCTCATTGCCGTTGCTATAGCGACTCCACAGAGAATGGGGCGGTATGGATATTGTGGGTGTGCCCAGCGATGGTTTTGCCATCGTTCCTTTTTCTTACAATATACAATCCCGGTTCATTGCGATGTGGTTCGCGTTGGGTCGGGATTTTTGATTGGGTGCTGTGTGCCGGTGGCACACGTTTAGCACCGCGAAGCGTGGAGGAATTATAGTGGACAAGTATGTCACCGGGATAAACCCCATCAATAAAGAAGCGATGCAAGCGGCGCAGTCCAAGCTGGATGGATTAGTAAAGCCTCCCGGCAGTTTGGGTGAATTGGAAACTATTGCGGTAAGGCTTTCCGGCATTGGCGGGCAGATGAACTATGACACCGCCAAGCGGTGTGTGATTGTCATGGCATCAGACAATGGCGTTGCAGAAGAAGGCATTTCACTCGCGCCACAATCCGTTACATATATGCAGACCATGAACTTCACCAAGGGGATTACCGGGGTAAATGTTCTCGCCAAACAATTTAATACAGACTTAATTATAGTAGATGTAGGTGTGAACGGAAACATCGGCCATCCTATGATTAAAAACAAGAAGATTAGAAATGGCACATGGAATATTGCCAAGCAAGCCGCTATGACCCATGACGAGGCTATAAAAGCCATAACGGTGGGTATAGAAACCGCTATCGAAGCGGCGAATGATGGGTATAAGCTAATTGGCGTTGGTGAAATGGGCATTGGAAACACAACAACGTCGTCGGCGGTTTTGTGCGCCCTTTCAGACACGACACCGGAACAAGCCACCGGCAAAGGCGCGGGATTAAACGATGAGGCCCATCGCCGGAAAATAGCAGTCATACAAACAGCCTTAAAACACAACAAGCCCGACCCGGCAGACCCGGTGGATGTGTTGGCAAAAGTGGGTGGCTTTGACATTGCGGCAATGGCTGGCGTTTTTATTGGCGCGGCATATATGCGTGTGCCTGTGGTAATTGACGGATTTATTTCCATCGTTGCCGCCTTGGTTGCGGCGCGCCTGAATCCCCTTGTTAAGGAGTATATGTTTGCTTCTCACGCTTCCTTTGAGCAGGGATATAAATATGCGGCACAGCTTTTGGATATAAAGCCCTGCCTTCACCTTAATATGCGGCTTGGCGAAGGAAGCGGTTGTCCGCTGATGTTTGTGCTTATGGATGCGGCTTGTGCAATTATGCGCGACATGGGTACGTTTGAGCAAGGCAATATAAGCGAGGAATATGTGGAGGGTATAAAAGATGCGGATTTTCATATCGGGGGGCTGTAAAAACGGAAAGTCCACTTATGCCCAGAAAATGGCGAAAGACCAAAGTAATCCTCCCCATCCGCTATATTACATCGCCACCATGTCTGCCAAAGATAAAGAGGACGAGGAACGCATTGTTAAACACCAAGCGGAGCGGGATGGCTGGGGCTTTACGACCATAGAACAACCTCGAAAAATAGAGGAAATATTGGATAAACATGACTGCGAAGGTTCATTTTTGCTGGACAGCCTCACGGCATTGTTGGCAAACGAAATGTTCTCAGCCACAGGGGATTTTGATGGAAGTGCCTGTGAGCGGATTGCCGCCGGATTGGAAAAAGTATTAAACCGTGTGCAAAACATGGTCATCGTTTCAGATTACATTTACAGCGATGCCCATATTTTTGAATCACTAACAGAAGAATACCGAAAATCACTGGCGGCCCTTGACCGCTTGGCGGCGCGACATTGCGATGTCGTGTTGGAAGTTTCATACACGCAGATAATCACACACAAAGGCAGGGATTTGTTTAATGCGATTTATTAGGGGCTTTTACATGGCATTGGGAATGTTCTGCGCAATACCCCTACCCTTCCATATTTGGGATGAGAAGCTGACCGCCATCATGGTTTCATCCCTCCCGGTGGTTGGGTTGATTCTTGGCGCGATATGGTGGGGTGCCGGATTGCTACTGCTTGCGCCAAATTTCCCACTCATAATGGTGGCCGCACTTATGACCGTCGTTCCGTTTTTTACGGCAGGGTTCATCCATTTGGATGGATATATGGATACAAGCGATGCGCGGCTGTCGCGCCGACCACTGGAAGAAAAACTGCGCATTTTGAAAGACCCAAATGTGGGTGCGTTTGCCGTTGTGATGCTTGTAATTCTGTTTTTATTACAGTTTGCGGCGATGTATACCATCGTGGAAAATGGGCGGTTTTTGGCATTGCTGATTACCATATGTGTGCTGTCAAGGGCTTGCTCTGCGTTTTCTATATTCTTTTTACGCCATATGCCCATCAGCAATTACAGCGCGATGCTGGGGCAAAATGCCGGCACAGGAAATAAGGTTTTCATCATCTTTATCGCCATTGGCGCGGTTGCCCTTTCCTATGTATACGCCGGAACTTTCGGTCTTATTGTTTCGGTTGCGGTGATTGTAGGTTATGGCGCGGCAATCAGAATCGTGTACAAAGATTTCAATGGCATATCCGGGGATTTGCTGGGATACGCGCTTGTTATAGGTGAAGTTTGCGGGCTTATTGCACTGGCTCTGTTGCAGGGATTGGAGATGCGGATATGGTTTTAATTTTTGGCGGCGCGTACCAAGGAAAGCTGGATTACACCTTGGAGCGGTTTGGACGTTCAAAAGATGATGTGCATTTTTGTAATGACACGGATACCGATATGCCCAAAGGCAAGACGGTTGTTTACGAGATAGACAAATGGATGCTTGCGATGATAAAGAAAAATGCCGATGCCACAGAATCAATAAAGCAGTTTATAACAGAAAACCCGGACGCCATTGTCATATGTAACGACATTTCCGGCGGCATAGTGCCGATTGATGCCACCTTTCGGAAATGGCGAGAGGCGGTGGGCAGGGCCATGGGGCAATTGGCACAAAATTCCGGTGAGGTGGTGCGGCTGTTTTGCGGAATACCAACGATATTAAAATCCATTTAATCCGCCACGGCAAGACCCCCGCGAATGAACAGAAATTATACTGTGGCGCGACAGACCTTCCCTTATCGGATGCGGGGATTATAGAACTCGTGGAATTAAAAGAGAAAGGCATATACCCAAAATGTGCAGATTTTTATTTCACCAGCGGATTAATGCGTACCGAGCAGACACTCGATTTATTATACGGCTCTGTTCCAAGGGTAGCCATTCCACAGCTTGCAGAATTTAATTTTGGCAGTTTTGAAATGAAAAGTTACGAGATGTTAAAAGAGCAAGATGATTACCAAGCATGGATAACCGACGAAGCCGGGGGCGTTTCTTGCCCCGGCGGTGAAAACAGGCAAGATTTCACACGCCGCGTTTTACAGGGGTTTGAAATGCTGACAGAAAAATGGCAAGGCGATTTATTTGTAGTGTGTCATGGCGGTGTAATTGTTTCCATCATGGCGCATTTATTCCCCAATACCAAAAATTTCTATGAGTGGCAGCCACAACCGGGGCGAGGATATTCCATTGTTCCCGATGGGCTTAAACTATATCAACCCATCTAAAGGAGAGATTTCCAAATGCTCAAAAAAAGAAGCCTCATCACGCTTCTCGGCTTGCTGTTAATCATGGCCATGATTTTCACAGCCTGCGGTGGTAACAACTCCACCCCGGTCGCAACACCATCACCAAGCCCCAGTCCAACGGCTGAAGCAACACCTTCCCCAACCCCGGCCGCAACACCTACACCGGAAGAACCTGCCCCGGCGCGAGTGCGACCCGACACCGACCGGGAAGGTTATGCCATCTCCCTGCCCGATGAAATCAACACAATTATTTCCATCGGGCCGTCTAACACAGAAATCCTTGTTGCTTTGGGATTAAGTGACAGAATTATTGCCGCTGATATGTTCTCGGCAGACGTTGTGGGAATACCCGACCGCATTTCCACCGAACTGGACATGATGGGACTTGATGCAGAGTATATTGTCAATTTAATGCCCGACCTTGTGCTGATAACAGGTATGACAAGGGTTGGCGGCGATGACCCATTGGCCCCTGTTTCGGCGGCGGGTATTACGGTTATTTATATGCCCATCAGCGTAAGCATAGCCGCCATCATGGAGGATATACGATTTATTGCAGCCGTGATGGAAGCCAACGAAGCCGGGGAAGGCATTATTTCTACCATGCAAGGGTCAATAGATGAAATTGGTCAAATAGCCGCCACCATTGCGGAGACGCGGACGGTCTACTTTGAAGTTTCCCCCGCGCCGTGGATGTTCAGCTTTGGCACAGAAACATTCTTGAATGAAATGATTGAATTGGTAGGCGCAACCAATATTTTTGCCGGCCAAGTAGGCTGGATTCCTGTTACGGACGAGGTGCTTCTTGAGGCAAACCCCGATGTAATCCTTACTTCCACGGACTTCCTGGATGACCCCCTTGGCGAAATCATGGAAAGACCGGGTTTTAATGTAATTACAGCGGTGCAAAACGGCGATGTGTTCCAAATTGATGCCAACGCCAGTAATCGTCCGAGCCATAACATTGTAATCGCTTTGCGGCAAATAGCGGAGGCAGTATTCCCCGAATATTTCCGATGAAAACAAAAATAGCTATTGCTGTATGCGTGAGCGTTGTTGCGATACTTTTGGGCATTGCAATTGGAAGTGTAAATATCCCTCCCATGAGTGTATTGCACATAATTGGGCATAACGTGTTCGGGTTTGAATTGCCCGAACACGTTACCCCTGCTCATGCCGCCATCGTGTGGAATTTGCGTTTGCCTCGCGCTGTACTGGCTTTTATTGCGGGTGCGGCATTATCTGTGAGCGGCGCGGTTATGCAGTCGGTTTTACGAAACCCGCTGGCTTCGTCTTACACGCTGGGTGTATCCTCCGGCGCGTCCCTTGGCGCGGCTTTGGTCATTTTCATGGGTGTGGCTTTGCCGTTTTTACCCATGCTGACTTTGCCGATTTTGGGTTTCGTTTTTGGGCTCGCTACTATTTTAATCGTGATGGCGATTGCGCGGCAGTTGGATGTTCGCATGGAGAACCACACCATTATTTTAGCGGGCATGGTGTTCGCGCTGTTTATTAATGCCATTACAACACTAATGTTCGCATTGTTTCGCGAAAACGCGCAACGGATGATATTTTGGCAAATGGGCAGTTTTTCCATGCGCGATTGGCAGACCGTGTATATCCTCGCCCCTGTCGCATTGATTGGCATCTTTTTCATTTCACGCTTCAAATGGGAATTGGATGTCATGACCTTTGGCGAAGAGCAAGCGCAAACCATCGGTGTGAATATTCGGCGCGTGAAGCTGACTTTACTGATTACAGCCGCCGCTTTGACAGGAAGCACCATTGCATTTGTCGGCGTTATCGGATTTGTGGATTTAGTTGCCCCACATATCGTTCGGAAGATTTTTGGCTCGGCGCATAGGCACGTTATTCCTATGTCTGCTGTGCTGGGTGGCACTTTTATGGTACTTGCCGACCTTGCGGCACGAACGGTGACATCCCCCGTTGAACTGCCGGTGGGTGCTGTTACCGCTTTAATCGGCGCACCGTTTTTCGCTTACATTTATTTCAACAAAAGGAAGGAACGAGCATAATGGCAAAATCACTCATGATACAAGGTACGGCTTCCGGCGTTGGCAAAACCATACTCACACTTGCATTGTGCAGAATTTTCAAACAAGACGGATACTCTGTTGCACCCTTTAAGGCACAGAATATGACAAATAATACTTGCCTAACTGCCAACCGGGAAGAAATCGCCATTTCGCAATGGTTACAGGCATTGGCGGCAGGGGCAGAACCAACCCCCGACATGAACCCCATTATTTTGAAACCCTCACCACAAAAATCAACACAGGTTATTCTAAATGGTAAACATTTTGACAACATAAATGCCTATAACTTCAAGGAAATTAAACAAAAATTGGTGCCGGAAATTATGTCGGCGTATATCCGTCTCTGTAATAAATATGATGTGATTATTATTGAAGGCGCGGGAAGCCCTGTGGAACTAAACCTAAACAAAGATGATATTGTCAACATGGGCATGGCAAAAAGAGCAAAATCCCCTGTTATATTGGTGTCCGACATCGACCGAGGCGGCATTTTCGCTTCCCTGTTCGGCACAATTAGCTTAATGGACGAAACCGAAAAAAATTATGTTAAAGCTACCATAGTAAACCGCTTCAAAGGCGAACCTTCATATTTTGCCGATGGAGTGAAAATTCTTGCAGATATAACCAATCGCCCCGTTGCCGGGGTAATCCCTTACACCGAAATTAATCTGCCCGAAGAGGATGGTCTGTTTGATAATGACGTAAGCTTCGAGCCATCAACAGATTTTGAGGCGCAGTTTAACCATATAGCGGAAAATGTACGCAAATCTCTTGATATGGAATTGATACACAAAATATTAGAAGAAGGTGTGGAATAATGAAATTTGTTGCATCTTACAGCGGCGGCAAAGAAAGCGCGTTAGCTGTTCACAGAGCCATAAAACAAGGGCATGAGCCGATTGCCCTAATCACAACATACAACACCGATGCTGACCGTTCCCATTTTCATGGATTGACAGAAGATGTATTGGACAGCGTGTCAAAATCGGTAAATATTCCGCTGTGGCTAATAAAAACAAGCGGCGAAGAATACTTGCAGAATTTTGAAAAGGCATTACAACGTGCCAAGGAACAAGGCGCGGAAGCCTGTGTCTTTGGTGATATTGACATCGAAGGGCATTTGGAATGGTGTACCGAAAGATGTAAAAATGTTGGTATAGAGGCATTATTTCCACTTTGGGGCGAGAGCCGGAAAGATGTCGTATATGAAATTATCGACAGCGGTTTTGTTGCAACCATATCCATTGTAAACACTAAATACCTAAGCGATGAATTTTTAGGGCAACAGCTAACTAAAGAAGTCGCGGAGCGTATCGCTTCCCAAGGTGCAGATATATGCGGTGAAAATGGAGAGTAGCATACATTTGTTTCCGATGGCGCAATTTTTAACCACCCGGTCGCTTTTGCCTTTGGCGAAAAAATAACAAGAGATACCTATGCCATGTTGCCTGTAAACAAGATATGATTTTTACAGAAAATTTTGCGATTGTCATAATAATTGCATTTCTACTCGACAGCATTATTGGAGACCCGCAAAACCCCATCCATCCAATACGGCTTATTGGAAATTGTATCTCTTGGGGAATTAAGGCGTTCAAAAAGGTGAAAGTGCAAAATCACGCCATCCAGTTTATAGCCGGAATGATTTTGACAATAACTGTTGTGTGCCTTTCTTTTGTGGCTACAAGGCTTCTCACATGGGGATTTTATCAAATCAATTGGTGGATTGGCTTAGTTGCCGAAGCTGTAATCTGCTATTTCCTAATTGCGGCAAAGGCACTCAAAGTCGAGAGTATGAAAGTGTACCACTCATTAGCCGCAGGGAATTTGCAAGAGGCGCGAAAAAATCTGTCATGGATTGTTGGCAGAGATACACAAAACCTTGATGAACAAGGCGTTACAAAAGCCGCTGTGGAAACGGTGGCAGAAAATTTATCGGATGGCGTTATTGCCCCACTTATATTCATCTTCATCGGAGGCGCACCTTTGGGCATGGCTTACAAAGCGGTGAATACATTGGATTCCATGATTGGTTACAGAAACGATGATTATGAATATTTTGGCAAGTTTGCGGCTCGTTTAGATGATGTGGTGAATTTTATTCCGGCGAGGATTTCCGCATTGCTGATGATGGTGGGAAGTATATTTGTTGGCGGCGATATAAAAGGCGCGGCTCGAATTTATGCCAGAGACCGAAACAACCACAAAAGCCCCAATGCCGCACAAACCGAGTCCGTTTGCGCGGGTGCGCTTGGCTTATGCCTTGGCGGTGACAGCTATTATCGCGGTGTTCTCGTCCATAAACCCACAATCGGTGATGATGTTAATGTTCCCGACCCGAAGCATATCAAAGCCGCCAATCGTTTAATGTACGCCGCTTCCGTACTTGCGGTGGTGGTGCTGGCGGCAGTCGGCTTCGTTCTGAGAGGATTTATTTATGTATAAATACAGCCACGGTGGAAATGCCGTTTTTGAACATGGAAATGAAGGCATCATTGATTTATCTGCCAACATAAACCCGCTGGGTGTGCCGGAAGGGGTAGAGTCCGCGATTATCCGTGAATTTCCAAATATCAACCGCTATCCCGACAATTTCAACACTTTACTGTGCGAAAAAACAGCAGTATTTGAAGGCGTAAAGCCAGAATGGATATTCTTTGGTAATGGAGCATCTGACATTATTTTCCGCTTGCCGAGAGCAATGAAGGCAAAAAAAGTAATGGTTTGTGCGCCTACTTTTGCTGATTACGAAAGGTCGGCACAATCATATGGCGCGGAAATATGCCGCCATGTTATGTATCGGGATGATGATTTTACACTGGATGGTAGATTTATTAAAGCTGTGCAGAAAGAAAAACCCACTCTTATTTATGTATGCAATCCTAATAATCCCACCGGCAAGCTAACAGAGGCTCGGTTGATTGGCGAATTGCTGGACTGCGCCAAGCAAATCGGCGCATGGGTTGTTGTTGACGAATGTTTTATGGATTTTGCGCAACAGGCGGTTTTACATACCAGTAAAATCTACCTTGAAGAATATCCAAATCTCGTTATTTTGAAAGCATTTACAAAAATGTTCGCTTTGCCGGGTATCCGTCTTGGTTATGCCCTATGCTCAGATGAAGCCTTGATTGACAGTTTATATTTTCATGGAGCGGATTGGGCTGTGTCTAATTTAGCACAGGGGGCAGGGCTGGCGGCACTTGATGGCGCGGAAGATTTTATCAAACGAACAGTAGCATTTACATCCACCCAAAGAAATACATTAGTGAAAGAACTGGCACGGCTTGGATACAAAATATCTACTTCCGAAGCCAATTATATATTTTTTCGGAATCCGCACCCTTTTGATTTGCGCGAAAAACTCGATAGAAAAGGCATCCGCATCCGCGCTTGCGGGAACTACCACGGACTGGATGACAGCTATTACCGAATTGCTGTGTCAACAGCAGAAAACAACAGCAAATTGTTAGCTGCGATGGGAGATATTTAGATGAAGAATAATGAGCGTTTTTTCAACAACAACGAATGCAAACATTTTCCATGCCATAATGCACCGGAATCAGCGCGGTTTAATTGCCTGTTTTGCTACTGCCCCCTTTACCCGTCAGATGCGTGTGGCGGCAAATTTATCCGTAGCGCAAGAGGGCTTAAAATTTGCATAGACTGCCATCTGCCCCATGTGCCGGAATACTATGATGTAATCATTAAAAAGATTATTGAAGCAAACGCTGCCGGATAGATGGGGATGCACATATGACGTTACAACATTTGAAATACTTTATAGAAATAGCAAACTGTGGCTCTATCAGTAAAGCCGCCAAGAACCTCTATGTTACCCAGCCCAGCCTTTCCAGTGCAGTCAAGGATTTGGAAGGGGAAGTGGGCATTGAACTTTTTTCCCGCACACCCAAGGGGATTAGTCTTACCACGGACGGAATAGAGTTTTTAGGCTATGCGCGGCAAGTGATGGAACAGGCGAGTCTTTTGGAGCAGAGGTACTTGCATAAAAAGCCATCGCGCCGTTTATGCTCAATTTCTACCCAGCATTATGCCTTTGCGGTAAACGCCTTTGTAAACATGGTGAAAAAAAGCGGCGCAGATGAGTATGAATTTACCCTGCGGGAAACACGGACATATGAAATCATAGCGGATGTAAAAAATTTACGCAGTGAATTGGGCATTCTTTACATGAACACATTTAACAGAAAAGTGATAGAAAAACTGCTCTGTGAGAATGGGTTGGTTTTTTATCCGCTATTTACCGCCGAGCCACACGTTTTTATCAGTTCGGCAAACCCCCTTGCCGCCAAGGAATATGTAACAACACAGGATTTGGCCGATTACCCGTGCCTTTCCTTTGAACAGGGCGAGTATAATTCCTTCTATTTTTCGGAAGAAATTTTTAGCACAGCGTTTAGCAAGAAAAGCATCCGTGTGAGCGACAGAGCCACCATTTTTAACCTTATGATTGGGCTTAATGGCTACACCATATCAACAGGCATACTTAGCGCGGATTTGAATGGTGAGAATATCATTGCCGTGCCTTTGAAAATTGACGATTTTATGGAAGTGGGCTGGATTGCACACGGTTCGATTCAGCTTACCAAGCAAGCGACCCTATATCTCGAAGAATTAAAATCTGTTGTGGCAGAATACGGGGTTATAGTCCAAGACTATACCCATCCATAAAAAACAAGCGTTACCCTATATGTCCTCGTTTACGTCATAATATTAACATCACAACATTCCCAAAGGAAAAATACGAGGAGGGTTCACCCATGAGCCAAAAGTTTCAAATTGTAGGCAGTTTACTGCGCCCCGCTGATTTGCTGAAGTACAAAAGGCAAATCGAACAAAGCGACAGCATTACTTACCCATTCTATAATGATTTAACCGGGTACGAGGCGTGCGAAGCCAAAGCCACCGAAGATGTTATCGCCAAGCAAATCGAACACGGTCTTGATATAATCAGTGATGGCGAATTTTCCAAATCCCTGTGGCATTTGGATTTCGTTTGGGGGCTTGCGGGCATCGAGCGGCGTATTGCCGAGCATGGATACTTCTTCCGTGAAAAAGGCGAAACCGACAAAGGTAGCTTTGAAACCCGGCGCGACATTGGCTTACGCTTCCAAGGCGCGTTTAGCGGGAAAAACCATCATTGGATTAAAGTGTTTAAGCGGATGCAAAAATACGCAAACGGTCACGCTACAAAACTGTGCATCCCTTCGCCTTCTCAAATGTTCGGTGAGTTTTCGTGGTCAAAAAATATCGTGGATAGGCACTCATATTACGCTACGCCGGAAGACTTGAAACAAGGCTTGCTGGGAGCGTACAAGGAATTTGTGGAGGAATATGCCGCCGCAGGGGGTAAAATCCTTCAAATGGACGATTGCCTGTGGACGATGTTTGCAGATGACAATCCCAACAGTCCATTCACAGGCACGGGCATCGACCCGGACGCGCTGTTGGCAACCGCCTCAGAATTTGTGGCAATGAATAATGAAATCATTGCCCTCGGTCATAAATTGGGGCTTAAAATGTGGACACATAACTGCCGAGGCAATTATGCATCCAGAAACATGGGCGGCGGTTCGTACCTTAAAATTGCCGAACTGTTCTTCAAGAGGCAAAACTACGACCGTTTTTTTGTGGAATGGGATGACGAAAGGGCCGGCTCACTGGACGCACTTTCCCTGTTTCAAGACAAGGCAGAAATTGTATTGGGCTTTATGTCCAGCAAAATAAATACCTTAGACGATGAAGCCCGCATTATAAAACTCCTTGACGAGGCTTCCAAAATCACGGGCAAAGACCGCCTTTTCCTTTCGCATCAATGCGGCTTTGCATCTTGTGACGGTGGTAACGAACTCACCGAAGCCAAGCAATGGGCGAAGATAGACCAAGGGCAAAAAATAGCACTGGCATACTGGGGTGTGTAAAAGTGGCTATACATTCGATTTACGGCGGATGCGGTGGATAATTGTCCATGCGAATATATAAATTAAAGCGGGTACTTGCAACACTAGGAAAATTAAAATAATGCTGTCTACTGAAACGAAAATTCCGGGAGCCTGTTGAACGGCACGGAGGGCATTGACCCGTTCAATTTCCATCCACGCCGCCACAAACAATGCCGCACCAATGCCAGAAAGCACACCCGGAATAATTAACCAACGTCTGCGCCCTTCCCGCAGAGCCAACCTCACTTGCATTATTCCCAATACTGCCAATATCCCCAGCACGGCAACCATAAAAAATACAAGCATTATATGCCCCGACACTTTCTATATATCAAAGCGAATACGGTAATAGTTACGGAAATGACAAGTGGAAGGGAAGCTATCAACCCCTCGGCAATGGGCATCCCCCATCTGCCACCTGCGTTACTTTTTTGTCTTGCTGTTTTTTTAGTATCCATGACTTTTCCTCCCATCCAAAATGAGTGATTTTACTCTACAACGCTAATATTTAATTCAGCCCGTAATCCACTCGGGCTATCCATCATTCTTTCTGTCAACGAAAACCCGCCTATAACAGCGATTGTGTATTCACCTGCGGGAAGTCGCAAATCATCTTGCGCAAAAAAATTCCGCCAAAAATCAGCATCAGGGTCATCGGCACTCCAACCGCCACTCTTTTGAAACTCGAAACGATAGACCTCACCCCTTTGTAAAACCGTTTCTACCAACACCTCAACAACAGCACCACCCATATTAAAGGTGTTTCCGTCCGTTATAGTAAAGATGATTGATGGTATGCCGTGCCATATAGTTATCTCGTCATAGTCGCCGATATATTCAAGGGTTGCCCATATTTGAATTGTGTCTGTTTCTTTATAAATTCTTTGGTCAGCAAACAGGCTCAACACAAAGTCATTGCTGGTATGGCTTGCGCTAAAAGGCAACGCTATCCATACAGCTACTCCTTTTTGAGTATGAAATGCAATCACTTGCGTACCAACTTCCAAGTCAGATAGCGAAACTTCTGACCTTGTTACGCCATCTTCAATCCTCACACGAACTTGCGGGACAATCCCAGAATCGTATGCCGAACCTCGAAGCTGCAAATATCCACTCCCGTTATTACCCCTATCAAATGTAATATTTTCAACATATCCAATAAAAGAATAATATTGTTCGTATATAGTGGGCGCATCTGCATTCCTCGCTACAGGTGTAACGACGCCATTATCGCTAATGTCAATAATCCTAGCATCAAATGTAGGATGCAGAAGAATCGGTCTGATAGCTTCACCGCTACAGCCCACAAGTACCGCTAACAGCAGACATAATGTTGCTCCCAATAAAATTATTTTTTTCATCATGAAACACCTCCATCTATATAGACGTATCTTTTTGAATTTTGTTCCATAGGATTTTAACTTCTAGCGATTCGGCTATAACTTCAATGGGCGTGTGGCATTTGCAAGGTAGATATTTTATCGCATTGCTTGAAATATACATCACGTTCGCGAGTAAATAAGCCATACTCAACAAAAAACCGCCGAACCATACAAAAATCATCATAGAAATCAATTATCTTGTGATTAACTTCTTTTTCACTGTAAGGCACGCCCTTGTCAAATGAACGGCATATTTCTTCAATGAGTATTAGCTTCTTTTTTAGTTGTGCAGGCATTTTTGTTATCTTACCTTTGGGCATAAAAGTAGAAAGAATTTTTTTACGGTATTCTGCTTCCCGTTCATCTCCAACAGCGTCATGCGCTTCGCCCTGTATTAAATCCAAGATGCTGTGTGAAAAGGCATCAGGACAAAGCGAATACATAGAATAATACTGCTCTTTGCGGGATTGTACCGCACCAATTTCTTCTAATTTTTTCATGTGACTAGAAATGGTTGCAGATGAAAGATTTAGCCTTTCTGCAAGTTGCTCAACATACATATCCTCACGGCTTAATGACTTTAAGATACTTAGGCGTGAAGCATCTGCCAAACACTTGAACAAGCACAAAACATTATTAGATTTCACATTGACCTCCCTGAGTTCGTGTTGTTTGTTTTTGATTATATACTCATCTAATCAATTTGTCGATACTATGTTTTTAATTGCCTATTCAGCTATAATTTGAGCTCGGCATTACAATCATGTTACACGCATTGACAAACAGAACGTACGTGCTATACTGCCCTCGTAACAGCCGTAAGGCCGCCGATTGCCAAGGACGGGTTTTGCCATCTTCGGAAGGGGTCTTGTGCCCTGAAACGGACCGCACCGCGCCACGCCGGAACCCTTATATACTGTTACACCCCAAGCCTTGGTCAGCTTGTACCACCTGCATCACCCGCACCACCCGTGATATGCGCATATCCATTGAACAAAATATTCAAGCAAACCCAAGCAAGCCAGACCAAGGCAATGCTTTACTTTGTATGACCAAGG
>WQSR01000008.1 GCA_009787785.1 Defluviitaleaceae bacterium | reverse complement strand
CTGAATAACCCCGCCGATGCAGAGGATATGGCGGGGGACATATTTGTAGAGCTACTGCGCTCATGTGAGAACATGCGTGACAGTAGCCATTTTTACGGGTTCATGTGGGGTGTTGCCCGCAATGTCTACAAGCGTCGTCTGCGCGACGCAAAGCAAAAGCATCTGCCGGCCTATGACATAAGCGATTACGAGGGCATTTTAGCCGATGCACCCCTTGGCACATCATCTACCGAGCACCGCACTATCGCCAAAGAAGAATTATTTACGTTAAAGCAGGAATTATCGCTTTTGTCAAAAGAGTATCGGGAAGCTACCGTCCTTTACTATCTGAAAAACAAGTCCTGTACCGAAATTGCCGAGGCCATGGGGCTGACCCATGAGATGGTGAAATACTATCTGTTCAGGGCGCGAAAATTATTAAAGGAGGGAATGTCCATGCCGCGAGCCTTTGGCGAAAAAAGCTACGACCCCGAAATTTTCAAGATTGATTATTGGGGGGATGGCACCAAAGCCGTGTATCAAGACCTGTTTGAAAGAAGGCTTCCGGGCAATTTATTGCTGGCGGCGTACTATGAGCCGCTGACCATGACGGAATTGTCACTGGAGCTTGGGGTGGCCACGCCTTACTTAGAAGACGAAGTCGGGATTATGCTGGAGCATGAATTGCTCAAATCAGTGGGCAAGGGCAAATACCAAACCAACATTGTCATCTTCACTACCGAATATGAGGCCGAAGTGTATAACGCTACAAAATCCCTGTATGCCCCCGCCGCCGATGTATTGTTTTCCTTTATAAGCACCCACGAGGATGCAATACGCAAATTGGATTTCCATGGCGCAGATTTCACAAAAAACCGCTTCTATTGGGCTATGGTAATCGTTGCGCTGTTGCGTGGCTATAACATGAGTGGGGAGCCAACGGAGTTTCCGGCGTTAGCGGATGGTAGCAAAGGCTATGTATACGGCTACAGCCGGAGCTACGATAACCATAAATTCCGTGGTATCGCCGGGTCGGGCGAACGCGACATTGCCGTGCCGGCCATCAACATCGTCAATTATAAAATCCTAAACAATGGGATAAACGTGGCAGATTATCAGATGCACTACAAGGCGATTATGAATCTGATATCACAACCCGAATCGGTAGATGAAGCAACCGCAAGTGAATTGGTGCGGTGCGGCTTGGCCATATGTACCCACGACCATGCACAAGCCAATTTCCCCGTGTTCACAAAATCGCAGTATGACGCACTGCTGGATATACTCCACCCCATTGCTTCCACCCTGGCGGAAACAATCAACAAGGCCAACCGCGAAGCGACGAAAATCCTCCGCGCCCATGTACCCAAAGGCGTAAAGGACAAATGTGATGCACTGGCAAGGCTTACGTGCGGGATGAATGCCATGGCGCACATAGTCGAATATCTATGCGAACAGCACAAGCTAATCGTACCGCCAAACAATGAACCCGTATTTGCTTGGGGGGTAATACAATGAAAACCACAGCCAAATCCCGCATGACTTATCTTGCGTCCAGCGTTTTCTATATCATAACCGCGTCCCTTTCCATTGCCGTAGCGTTTTTGTTGCAACGCACGGCGGATTCCGCCCTTACGGGCGAAGTGTCGCAGTTGATAAATGCACTGCTCCTTCTTATCGTGGTGTGGCCCTTTCGTTTCCTTGCGCCGTATATCGCGGCAAGGCTACGGCTCGGCTATGTCCGTGAAATGTTGCTTATCGCAAAGGAAAGCCGCTTACACTTCCTGTTTTCCAGGCGTTCCAAGACCCCGGCAAAAGACGACAGCAAGGAACTGAGCTTCTTCACCGCCGATGCAGATATTTTAGATACCTCGTATTTCAGCCACAAGGCAAGAATCCCACTGTTTGTAGCCGAGTTTTCATTGGCACTTATTGCTTTGCTGTGGATTAACTGGCAACTCACGCTGGCGGCCATTGCCGTAACCATGCTACCGCTATTATCCAGCGGGCTGTTTAGTAAGGGGCTTGCCAAACGGCAAAAAGCCTATTCCGATGCGGCGGCTGACTATGTTGACATGGTTGGCGAGTGTATCGAGGGAAAGAAAGAGATTGTCGCCTACGATAAGCATCACGTATTTATGCGGCGGCACAGGGACGAAAACCATAGAATCGAAAACGCACGGCTCAGAAGCAATATTTTCCAAGTGCTTGCGGGTGTTACTTCCGATGGATTGGGCTTTCTGGTGCAAGCGGTAATACTGGGCCTTGGGTCGTACTTTGTCATCACAGGGGATTTGACTTTTGGCTACATGATTGCGGTCATCCAACTGATGAACAATTTATTCCGCCCGGTGAGTAGCATGGTTGAAGCTATAAACGGTATTCGCGCCGCCAAGCCCATTGTGGAAAAAGCGAAAGAAACCGCAGAGCCGGAGCACGCAAAAACGCGCATTACGGATTTCACAGACGCTATCGAGATAAAGGGCTTAGGCTTGAAATACGATGAAAACGAATATGTGCTGAAAGACCTTGACCTCACATTCAAAAAAGGCGGAAAATATGCCATTCTCGCCCCCAGCGGCTACGGCAAAACCAGCATAGCCCGGGCATTGGCGATGGAGTTTGCCGATTTTGACGGAAGCATAACCATGGACGGGAAGGACATCCGCGCCCTGGACACCCATGATTACAACAAGATTTTACGCTATGTGCGCCAAGACCCATTCCTGTTCAGCGACACGGCATTGAATAATCTAGCCTTCTTTGATGGCACACCAGACCCCGGGATGCTAAGCAAAGTGCTTCGCCTTACCCGCGTGGATGAATTTTTACCCGATGCAGACGCGCTGGAGCGTCAAGTTTCGAATACCTCCGGCTTGTCGGGCGGTCAAAAACAACGGATAGTGCTGGCGCGGGCATTACTGCACAACCCCAAGGTGCTTGTCTTGGATGAAATAACCTCCGGCGTTGACCTCGAAACGGCCTGTAATATCCTCTCCGACATTTTCCAGGACAAAGATTTAACTTGCGTATCCATAACCCACGAAAACGACGAACGCTTCCTGGGGCAGTTTGACGAGATATACCGTTTGGCGGTATAAATCAGGAGGGGGATAATCTATGGTCAACGCCGGGTATCGCTTTACGATTCACAACGAGAAGTATACCGCAGTCCTAACAGGGCGAACGGTTAAGATTTTACGCCGTGGCTCGAAGGAAGAACTCGCACGCTTTAGGGATTTAAAACACG
The DNA here is from genome assembly GCA_009787785.1 of Defluviitaleaceae bacterium. Classification (GTDB taxonomy): domain Bacteria; phylum Bacillota; class Clostridia; order Lachnospirales; family WQUN01; genus WQRX01. The sequence continues at coordinate 69,950 of WQSR01000008.1, read as the reverse complement.
CACGTTTCTGCGTATTTAACCCGGTGAAGAATATGCTTGCAACCAAGAGCATCGAACCGTGGATAGCATTTTATTGCTTAGACACAATGAAGCTACTCCGCGCCATTGAAATAGAGAAGCCGGTGTATATTGAAACCCTTTCGAAATACGGTTATGCCACTATGCACGAAAGCGGATTTTGTTTTTCTCACGACGGGAAAAGCCTGTTAAATATCGAAACCGTAATAAGCGTCCGCACTTCTGATAATCCGGGGTGCGTCACCCACTTGGTCGAATACGACTGTGAAACCTTTGCGGAAACGGCACGGCATTTTTCCGAAAACACCTGCGTTTTTCGTGTAATCGAACGCCACGAGGACGGTTACTTGTTATCCGGCACAGAATACAAGCCATCGAAAACCCATTGGGAAAGTGTTAATTTTATTGCTTTCTTCGATGGCAAGGCACTCACAAAGAAGCGTGAACTTTCACCGGAGGAGTTCAACGAAATTTCACCCTATTCGGAAATATATTACCAGTAATCCGTGATGAAAATAATTATGCCATTGGCATAGGGGGTATTGTAGCCGCTCATTTTCATTTCAGCAAGGGCAAGAATGTGATACAATGCCCTTGTGGAATTTCCTGTGGGAAAATCACAAAAATTTATATTAGGCGGTATGACATGCGCAATAACAATTACTTCAAAGAGAATAATTTATATAATAAAAAAAGTGCAATTATCTTGTTTGTTGGAGCAATTATATATTTGATAATTATGATTATCTTTGGCTTTACTGAATTTCGACTTTTTATGATTGTTTTGATGTTTTTTTCGGCGATTGATGGCGCGTTCCCTCAATTTCTTTGGACAACACGAAAAATAAAAATTTCGTTGAGTGCTAACATAGACGATAACATTGAACCTTCAGATTTTTATTTATTTATGCGAAAAATCGTATGCTTTGGTAGTCTTATATTTGGATATACTGCATTAGCATTTATCATTTTAGCAGAATTTAGTAACACCGCAGTATAAGCAAAACGCCGTGTACGGTTAAGCGTCCCGCCGTTTCGTGATTATTGAGATTAGTAGTACAAACACCAAGGCAAAAACCAAATTTTCACAATCTACATTGGTTTGTATTCTACAGTTTTCAAAGGAGAATAACCCCTATGACACCCTTGAAATTCAAGATGACCCATGACTTGTTATTCAAAATGTTGTTTGTAAAATATCCCGACCTTTTGCGGAAACTCGTTGCGGTGTTATTGGATATTTCATATGATAGCATAACGGAATTTACCATAGCAAATCCCGAAATCCCACCCGAAATGTTAGGCGATAAGTTTTGCCGATTAGACATCAACATGGTTGTAAACGGGCAGCGGGTAGACCTCGAAGTACAAGTGGAAAATGAGGGGAATTACCCCGAGCGTAGCCTTTTTATTTGGGCAAAAGAATATTCAACAGGCATAAGCATGGGCGAAAATTACAAAAATCTGCCCCGCACAATTATTATCAGCATTTTGGGCTTTAACCAATTTGCCGACAAAGAAAAATATCACCACGAATTTCAATGCCTTGAAGTGACAACCCACCAACCCCTTACCGACAAAATGGCGTTACACTTCTACGAATTAAAGAAGCTCCCGCCACTTGCGGAAAATGACAAAACAAACGGCAAAGACCTATGGCTCAAATTATTCCGAGCCGAAACCGAGGAAGATTTAGCCGCTATAGAAAAATTGGAGGTGTCAGAAATGAGCGAAGCATTACAAGCCTACCGCCATGTTGCGGCATCAGATGAGTTCAAGGAAAAAGAACGTATGTGGGCAAAGGCAAGGCATGATGAAGCACAGGCAATTTACAATGCCAAGCAGGAAGAACGTAAAGTTTGGCAAGGTGTGGTTGCGGAAAAAGATGCCGTACTTGCCGACAAAGACTTGGAAAACGCAGACTTGCGTGCGCAACTGGAGGCACTACGCAAGCAGATAGGCAAGGTTTAACCAGCCAACGCACATGACCCCAAAGCCTTTTTCGTAAAGTGATTACCGTGCCGTCACTGCCTGACCAATCTGACGTCATCCAGGGCCAACGCCTCCCCGGTGCCGCCCAGCATGGCGATGCTGATATGCGCGACCCCGTCTGCCAGTTGTATGCCGGGTACCGTTATTTCGGTAAAAGTCTCGCCGGGGGGCGTGTTGAAGGTAAAGTCTACGCGCTCGTTGCCTTGGCTGATTACCACGGCTACTTCCGCGCCGCCGAAGGCCCGGATGGAAAAGGTATATTCCCCCGCCGCCACCCCCGGGATTTGCTGGTTCAGGTAGATATTATTGGCCGTGTGGTTGTCCAGTTGTACAAAGAAGTTGCCGGCGCGGGCAGGAAATTGTGCCCGAGGGAAACGGTCATAGCGGAAATAATGGTTGTTCATCAGGAAATACCAGTTGTCGAAATTGCCGAACATGAACATGCCGTTGCTTATTGTGTTGTGGCCCACGGGGGTGTGGGGCGTTACGAAGGCTTCCCGCAGGTAGATGCCTCCACGGGGGTGATTGCTTCCCGCGGCGGCGAAGAGCCGGTTTCCCCACAGGAACAGCGATGTCCACACCGCCGTGCTGTCTTCCGGCACCAAAAAGGGGATGAACGCCTCTGTCCATTCATAGCCCCGGGTGTCTTTGGAGAACATGACCTTCATAATGGAGCGGGCATCCCCTGTCATGACGCGCCCCTGGTCTGTTTGAAAGCTGACGGCAAAGCGTCCGTCCGGCAAGGTGACGATATAGGGCGCGGAAGCCCGTCTGCCCCGCTGGTGGGGCACAAAGATGTTGCGCATGGGCGCGCTCCAATCCAGCCCGTCGGGGGAGGCGGTCATTTGCACCACGAAGGGGTGGCCAGGCACGTTGGTGGCTTCGATGACCATTACATAACCGCCGTCGATACAGCGGTCCAGCACCGACATGCCATCCCGGGAGGCCGTTGCAATGCCGTCGGAGGCGATGAAGGTTTCGCTCCAGCTTTCGCCGTCCCAGATGCGAAATTCGATGTTTTGCTCCATGTGCTGGTTTACCACGTTGCGCGAGTCGTTGGCGTAGAACACCGCCACCTGCCCGTTTATTTTAATGGGGTGGGGCTCGTACACACCGCCAATGCCCACTTCCTCGGTTACGATGGAGTGAAATGCCCAGCTTTGCCCGTTGTCGCGGCTGATGATTGCGCGGATAGAGGAGTAATAGCCATCCCTGCGCGGCTCGTTGGCCAGGGAATCATTGGCACGGTAAAAGCCCATGACATCGCCGTTTTCCAGCTGTATAAATGTCAAATTCGCCGCCCACAAATCATCATAGGCGGCGGCAACTACCGGGTCTGTCCAATTTTCCATGTCTGTGCTGGAGGAAACCATCACCGCCGTGGTGTGGCCCGGGCGGCCAATGTCAAAGCCCAGTAGCACCGTACCGTTTGCCAGGGCATACAGGCGAGGATACGCCCCGCCGCCGATGAATGCCGGAATCCGCGCATCGGTAAAAAATACGCCGGGGATAATGCCCGGGTTGCCCTGTATGCGCATATTGCCCGTTGTAATTTCCAGTGTCCAATCGTCAACCGTATCCTGGGTATGTTCATAGCCGTTGTAATTATCCTCGGTTCCGCATCCGGCAAGAAATGCCAGCGCGATTAGCAACGGAAAGATTCTTCTCATCAGTTTGTTCATGGCACACCTTCCTATTGCGGCCCGTTCCCGTTTTATTCGGCTATACTTTACATCAGCTGAGCCAAAAATTCAATGACGGAGGGGGTTATGCCATGCACAGCAGTGCGGAAATGATTGTCAACCATAAATCCTTCGCGTTATAATAAAAGCGTGGGAAGGATGGTGACAATATGTTTTTCGAGCGAACCCTTTACGCCGATTTAATCTCCTGGGCGCAGGAATCAAATCTCGCCCTATACTTGGAAGGCCCGCGGCAAGTGGGCAAAACCGAATTGTTGAAAAAATTGGGGCGCGAGGGTTTTAAGCATTGTGTATACATTGACGTACGGCTCGAAGCGGAACGATTTGTATCGCTAATGGAACAGCAAAGGCGGGCCTTTGGGCGCACTGCCTTCCCCGAAGAAATGGGAGAAGTTTGGGAAGGGGTATTTCGCGGCTTCGATTCGTCATACACAAACGATAGGCACACGCTGGTCATCCTCGATGAAATCCAAGAGTCGCCCATTATTTATAATTCCATCCGCTACATTAGGCGCGGGCTCAAAAGCAAGCTGGCGGTTTCGGGCAGTTACCTTGGCATCGTGACGCAAAGCAAGGACTACTGGCTTGCCACGGGCGATTTGGATATCCGGGAACTCTCAAGCCTCACCTTCACCGAGTTCCTAAAAGCAAACGGCATTTGGGACGAATACGACGCCATCGCCACCTTTGACTTATCCAAGATGACCGATAGCGAAAAGGCAACCTGCGAACAGGTGCGCGAGCTCTATAAAATATACTGCCAAATCGGCGGTTATCCCCCTGTAGTGGAAGCCTGGGTGGAAAACCGCGACGCCGACGCCTGCAAACGGATGTCGGCACTTATTTTACAGCTGTTGTACCGGGAAAGCAGCAGTTATTTTGGTGATGTCATCGGTAGCGGCTTGTGGTCGCGTACGCTGGAACGCCTCGCCGCCGACATCACCACCAAAACCGGTGAGTTGGACATTACCCTGGCCCGGGAGGAATTTAGGGACGAAGGTTCAAGGGGCTTGGAAATCCGCCGCAAGGACAAGGTAAACGCTTTGAAATGGCTGGACGATTGCAAAATCATCGGCGTGGTGCAGGTGTACAGCAAGCTGAACAAGGTTGCCGTACCCGGAAATAAAAATCTGTTCTTCTTCCGTGATATGGGTATGCTGGCCCGGCTTTGCAAGGATTCGTTTTTAATCGCGCCCTCAGACATCGCCGGAATGCTGGCAGAAAATTTCACCTACCTGCAACTGCTGGACATGCTGGGGCCTATTTTTGCCGGCTCCCAAGTGTGGTCCTACAACGGAAGCCTGGGGCAAATCGACTTTGTCATGCACAACGAAAACCACCGCCGCTTCGGCATCGAAGTTAAGCACGGTAGCGGCGGCACCAAATCCGGCGACAAGGCACTGGCAGAAGGGAAAATTGACTGCTTGGTTCGTATACAGGATACCTATGGCTCCGTATCGGACAACCAATTAACCATTCCCATTTTCATGCTGGATAAACTGCGTCTCATTTATCCTTTGAATTAATAATTCCTTGATTAAATCCGGGCTACCCGCGCCAGAAAACTTTTTCATTACCTGTCCAATCAAAAAACCGATGATTTTTTCCTTGCCTGCCCGATAACTAGCCACTGCGTCCGGGTTGGTAGCCAGCACCGCGTCCACGGCGGCTTCAATGGCGGCGTTATCGCTTACCATCAGTAGCCCACGCTCCCGGATGTATGTCTCCGGGTCAGCGTCATGTAGGAAAACCGCTTCCGTTGCGTCCTTGTACGCATTGCGGTTTATTTTATTGCCTAAAACCAGCGTGATAAGCGTTGTCAGCTTGTCTGTGTCAATGTCTAAATTCTCCGGCAGGATGCCGGTTTTATTCATCAGCCGGGTGATTTCCCCTATGATTAAATTCGCGGCTTCCTTGGGATGCCCGCTTTTCTTAGCCAAGGTTTCAAAAAAAAAGGATATTTTTATATGGCCCGTCAGCACAGCCGCATCTGCCGGGGAAAGCGTTAAGTCACGTATATACCGCGCCCGTTTCTTGTGGGCCATCTCCGGTAAGGTTTCGCGTATCCGCGCAAGCCACGCCGTGTCAATGTGTATGGGCAACAAATCCGGCTCGGGGAAGTACCGGTAATCCTGTGCATCTTCCTTTGTACGCATACTGTAAGATTCCCCTTGGTCGTCATCCCAGCGACGTGTTTCCTGTGTCACCACGCCCCCGGCCTCTAATATTTCAATCTGCCGCGCTGTTTCAAATTGAATAGCCCGTGCAATCGCCTTGAAGGAGTTTAAATTTTTCGTTTCCGTCCGAATACCCAAGGGCCCGCCGACGGGGCGTATAGAAAGGTTCACATCTGCCCGGAGTGAGCCTTCCTGCATTTTACAATCGCATATTTCCAGATACAACAGCGTTTCACGTAACTTTTCCAGATAGGCCACTGCTTCGTCGGCACTGCGCATATCCGGCTTTGAAACAATTTCCAGCAAAGGCACCCCGCAACGGTTAAAATCCATGAAGGTATGGCCGCCATCGTGGATAAGCTTGCCCGCGTCCTCTTCCATGTGAATCTGGTGGATGCCTATGGATTTTGTTCCGCCGGGCGCATCAACTTCCAAAGACCCATGGGTACAAATGGGTGCATACAGCTGGGACACTTGATATGATTTGGGCAAGTCAGGGTAGGTATAATTCTTCCGGTCGAATTTGCACCGGTCAGCTATGTTGCATTTTAATGCCAAGCCCAGCTTCATGGCATACTCCGCCACTACCCGGTTAAATACAGGCAAAGTCCCCGGCATCCCGCTACAAACGGGGCAGGACTGCGTATTGGGTGGCGCACCGAACCGGGTAACGCAAGCGCAAAATATTTTCGTCGCCGTGGAAAGCTCCGCGTGAACCTCCAGCCCGATTACCGTTTCCCACTTTGTTTTCATAGGTTGGGTACCCCCGGCTTACGTGTATGATAATCGGTACAGGCTTGATACTTCCGGGCCGCCGCCACCAGCAGCGGCTCTGAAAAAGCATCCCCAATCAACTGCATCCCAATAGGCAACCCCTGGGCATCGAACCCACAGGGCAAAGCCACCGCAGGCAAACCCGCCAGGTTCACCGATGCCGTGTAAACGTCAGCCATGTACATTTTCATGGGGTCGGTGATGTTTTCCCCCAGCTTGTACGCCGTGGTAGGTGCCACAGGAGCCAGAATGACATCATAGCGTGCAAACAACTGGTTATACGCTTCTTTAATCATACCGCGGATTTCCAACGCTTTGCGGTAATACGCATCGTAATATCCCGACGAAAGCACAAAGGAGCCCAGTATAATGCGCCGCTTTACCTCCATGCCGAATCCTTGACTCCTGGAAAGCGTGTAGACATCTGACAAGGACTTCGCTTCCGTTGCCCGATGGCCATACTTCAATCCGTCAAACCGGGCCAAATTGGACGACGCCTCGGCACTGGACAAAGCGTAATACGCAGGCACAATATAATCTACCAGCGGCATTTGAAATTCTTCTACCACAGCACCGGCATCCTCAAATACCTTAACCGCCATAAAAATAGCCCGGATTATTTCCGGGTCAATAGAATCATTAAAATAATTTCTCGGCAACCCGATTTTTATTTTTGCCGCGTTTTCTTTTCCAAAGGCAAACGGTGCATCCGTCACACAGGTAGAATCCCGCGTATCCGGCCCGGATATAATTTCCAGTAGCGCGGCGCAGTCGTTAATATCAGTGCCGATAACCCCAATCTGGTCCATGGATGAAGCATATGCTATCAAACCATATCGAGAAACAGAGCCGTAAGTTGGCTTTATACCCGTAACACCGCAGAACGCACAGGGCTGACGGATGCTCCCTCCCGTGTCTGAGCCAAGGGCCATGGGTGCCTCCATCGCCGCCACCGCGGCCGCGCTACCCCCGGAGGAGCCGCCCGCCACCCTAGTTGCATCCCACGGGTTGCGTACCGCGCCAAAATATCCGGTTTCACTGGAACCCCCCATGGCAAATTCGTCCATATTCACCTTGCCGATGACAACCATGCCGGCTTGCTCCAACTTATCTATAACCGTTGCATTAAAAACAGGAACATAACCCTCCAGCATCCGTGACGCGCAGGTGGTTTCTGTTCCTTCGGTAGAAATATTATCCTTCACCGCCACCGGTACCCCCGCCAACGGCGAAAGCGTGATGCCAGCGTCTATTTTATCTTGCACCTCTTTTGCCCGGGCCAGGACGCGTTCCTCTGGTATGGCAAGAAACGTATTCAGCCGAGAATTTTTCGCAATCCTAATATATTTGGCAACCGTTTCAACTGCGCCGATTTTCCCCGCCTGGATTTGGGCAGATAATTCCAAGGCACCCATTCAACTACCTACAGTTCCGGGCGCGATAAACATTTCACTGTTGCGCCGGGGAGCGTTTTGCAAGATACGCTCCCGGTCAAAGGGCAGACCGGGTTCATCCTCCCGGAATACATTTACATGGCCTACCGGATGGCTCAACTCCTGCACACGCTGTGTTTCAATTTGGCCCATATGTGTCATGGCATTCAAAATATTCCCGAGGTCGCCTTTGACAATTTCCCTTTCTTCCCCGGTAAACGTGAGGTTAGACAGTGTTTCCAAATACGTGACCAAATCATTGTCAATTTGCATACATCACCTGATTCTGATATGGGTTTCCTTCAATTGCTTATCGGTAACATATCCGGGCGCACCCAAAAGCAAGTCCTGCGCGCTGGCGTTCATGGGAAAGGGGATTACCTCGCGGATATTTTCTTGCCCGGTAAGGAGCATTACAATTCTATCCAACCCGGGGGCCATGCCCGCATGAGGCGGCGCACCATAATGGAAGGCGTTAAACAAGGCGGGGAACTGTGCTTCAATATCCTCTCGGGTGTATCCGGCAATTTCAAAGGCACGCACCATAATATCCGGCCGGTGGTTCCGCACCGCGCCGGAGGACAACTCCACCCCATTGCATATCACATCATATTGGTAGGCTTTCACATCCAGCGCATCGCCATCCAGCGCGTCCATTTCGCCCTGGGGCATGGAAAACGGATTGTGGGTGAAAACAATTTCCCCGGCGTCATTCTCCTCATACATAGGAAAATCAGTAACAAAGCAGAACGCGAAGGCGTTTTCGTCTATCAACCGCAACCGCTTGCCCAACTCCGTACGAATACCCCCCGCCAGCTTGTCCACCACACCGGGTGCATCGCATATAAAAAACAAAGTATCGTTTTCCTTCATACCCAGCATATTAATTAATTCTTGCTGTTTGTCAACGCAAAGGAATTTTACGATAGGGCCTTTTAATGTCATCCCCTCCAGCACAGAGATATATCCCAGCCCCTGCATACCGATTTCTGTGGCAAAGGACAGCATTTTTTCAAAAAATGTTTTTGACAACTTAGCGCAATCTGGAGCTACAATGCCCCGTACGGGTTTGCCTTTGAAAAACACAAAATCAACATCAGAAAAAAAGTCTGTCAAATCATTTATCAAGAGGGGGTTGCGCAAGTCAGGCTTGTCCGTTCCATATTTTAACATACATTCATCGAAGGGAATCCGCGTAAAGGGCACGGGGCTTACCTTCTTGTCCGAAAGTTCAGTGAATGTGCTATGCAATACCTGCTCCGCAACGGAAAACACATCCTCTTGGGTGGCGAATGCCATTTCAAAATCCAGCTGATAAAATTCCCCCGGAGAACGGTCGGCCCGGGCATCCTCATCCCGAAAACAAGGCGCAATTTGAAAATACCTATCAAACCCCGATACCATCAACAATTGTTTGAATATTTGCGGTGCCTGGGGCAATGCGTAAAACATGCCGTGATGTTTGCGGCTGGGCACTATGTAATCCCTTGCACCCTCCGGCGACGAGGCCGTGAGGATGGGTGTATGTATTTCCAAAAATCCCAAATCTATCATCTTCATACGCAAAAAATTAGTCACACGCGAACGCATGACTATATTATGTTGCACCTTGGGATTGCGCAAATCCAGGTATCGGTACTTCAGCCGCACATCTTCGCGGGTCTGCGTGGAAGCATTGATTTCAAAGGGCAACTGCGGATTAGCCTTGCTCAAAATCGTGAGGGATGCCACCACCAGCTCCACTTCGCCCGTGGCAATCTTAGGGTCAACCGTATCGCTGTCACGCTCACGCAACGTACCACTGGCGGATATTACGCACTCACGATTAATACCAATTAGCATACTGTCATCGTTGAAAACTATCTGCGTACTACCATAATGGTCCCGCAGGGCAATGAAAATCACACCCCCATGGTCACGAATAGTATCCACCCAACCGGAGAGGGTAATGGTTTGGTTTATGTAATCTTTAGTTGCTTCCCCACAGGTGTGGGTTCGGTAGGTATGCATGTCCACCCTCCGAGGTATAAAAAAATAATAAGTCATGTTTTGGGGAAATTATATTAATGCTCACTCTCCTTTAATTTCCGTTTTTACTCACAAAATCACGCCTTCACATAAGAAATTAATCTTTCCCGGTGCAACCTAACTGGGTAAACGCATCTGTGTAGGATTATTCATCAGTAAGACACAAAGGTTCATCGAGAGTGAACTCATGATGGCACTCTTTTATTTTCTCAACAAGAAGTTTGTGAACGTCCTCCATATCATAGTTAGTTATCATACAAATTAAATTGACAATACAGCTATGATTCTCATTTCTACATTTTAAATTTTTTGGATTTGATGGAATTGTCGGATATTTCATTGAACAAATGGGATAAATGCTTTTTATTATATTACCTTGTAGTTCTATATTTTTACCTTTTAGAGAAGAGGTGAGTGCAGTAAAATCAGTATGTTTATAGAAATCGGTCTCGTCAAAAACAATAGCTACATGACCTACTGCGCGATTAACCCGTGCAATATTATTATGTTGCATGTGTTCAGTACACCTAGATTTACCATTATTTATTCTGCATTTATGAATGTTATGATTATTATTTCTAAATAATCGTGTTATAATGTCCTCAATAGTTTCCGAGGAGTTTTCGCCTGTCCAATCATAATAAAACCGTGGAGGTGCTTTTTTGTTCAATTCTTGGCATACAAATTTTATAAGGGTGCAAAAAGCCGCCGCCCCTCTACATCCACCAAGACAATGCCACTTTTTTTTTGCTTTTTCCTCTGTTTTTCCTAAAAAAACAACAAGCCAAGAACTACCCTTTATGGGATTGTCCATAGATGTTTGTTGACCTGTTAATTTATTTTTTCTATCCTCAATCATGTTGTCGGACGACCTCCCGGTAAATTATTGAAGTAATCTGGTGATGTGCCATATTCCCCTGCTTCATATTTTTTTCTATAACTTCTATTTTTTATTGCCTCTGCAGTATCCTGCGCAGTGAAGCTTTCAACAAGTCGTTCAATGGTCGAGTAACCTGGATTCGGGTCATAATTATTTTGTTTAATGGTAAAATAGACCTCATCTGGGTGCATATAATATTTTTCATCTTCAGGTTTAATTTCGTTAGGAAGTGTTATACAATTATGCGATGAATAGATCAATTGCCCCTTGTATTTTTCTATTTCTGAATGAAAGCACGCAACAAGTTCGCGAATTACCGTTGGATGCAATTTTGTATCTAATTCATCGACCATTATTAAACCGCCGTTTCTCCAAGCTTCCCAAAAAAAACGATAAACGCTTGCAATTTTCTGCGTCCCAAATGACTGCTTAAGCATTAATGTTTCTTCTAATTTATTAATTTCCTCTGCATCAACCCCAACAGGGATTATTCTCAGATGATTTTCATCGACATCTTCCACTTCAAGCAATTCTTTGTACTTTTCCGGTATGATTATTGCGACCCCATCTATGCAGGTATCAAACTTACGTAAGAATTTTGTTAAATCACATTTAAATTCATCAGCCTCATTTTTATTTCTAATATAATCATCATCTTTGCGGCTTTTCTTAAATTTTTCATCGGCAATAGCAAGTTTGCTTGCTATTGCTTTGAGTTGCCACTTCATTTCATCATCAGAAAAAAGATATGGTGGAGCACTAGAAACACACCAACTGTATATGCTTATTATAATTTCTAAAAAATTCTTATATTTTTGGTATAATGAATCATTCTCACTCTTTAAATGTTTTACTTTATTATACAGCCAACTCAAAAATAGAGAGCATTCCCTTTCCGTTTTACATGTTGTTACTTCTACATCACTTTTTGAAATAGACGCATTCCATGCCTCTGTTAAAAAATCATTAATTTCATTGTTACCTGTATCGAGTATTGTAAGTTCCAATCCTTTACGGACAAACACATCCTTATATTCATCATTTGAACCGAAGAGGCGCGATGTCAGCCATTCGCCTTCAATTCTATTGCAAAAACCTTTTTGATTATCGTAATTCAAGGAATATCCATACCTATACTCCATGTATTCATCGTTGACTCCAAGAATACAAAAGGCAATTTCCAAATGAATCGGTTCGTCTTTAAGTTTATTATCAAAAACATAAGGGCGTCCTAACAACCGCTTTCGGGTTCCTCGTATATTATGAAACATGTCACTTAAAACATTGAAAAAATTACTCTTCCCGCTCGCATTTGCACCAAAAACGGAAGCAACACGAAGAATACGCATATCATTTATGTTTATTGTATGGTTAATATCAATGCCTGAGTTATCCCTCGCAATCATCGTAAACCCCGATTCTTCAGCAAAGGAGTAGCAATTCTTGCATCGAAACCAAAGTAAAAAATTTGTGTTTCCTTGCTTGTCCAAATAATCCATACAAAAGCCCCTTTTCGGAATGAGGATAAAACATGATATGCTGTTGGCAGTTGCTTTATGTCACATGTAAAAACATTGGACTATGAATAGGGCCAACCCCATTCCCTTAATCGGCAGACAAAAACCCCAAAGATTCCCCGGCAATTTTCTCAGGTTCTTTCCCTTAACATTTTACTCCACATCAGTGTAAATCGAAAAAACAATTCCTTTCCATTTGACATCAGCTTCGTTCAATGACACGATCGAAATCTGTACAGGAAGGGCAGGATTAATAAGCCTGCTTACCTCATCTGTGCAATCCAATATAAAACCCATATTGCTCGCAGGTTTTTCGATAATTCCTAGGCATTGAGGAATATCTGTCGATGTATCTTTATTTGCATTTGGGAAACCCATAAAAATTGCCAGTTTACGTAGTTCTTCTTTGTTTTTTCCATTAACGGAAACTAAGCCATCAAATCGTATAATTGCCTTGTGTATTTTTTCCTTCTTCAACCCAGCAGGAACTTGTTTTGAATCCAGTCTCTTTGTATTATTTTCTGTTTTACTGTTGTCGTAAATAAAATTAAACACATTAAGACTTTGTTCTCCCCGAAGATTTGTCTGCATGAGGCTCTTTACTGTTTCGTTGTCTAACTCCAACCCCAACAAAAACATCATCTTAACTAGAGCTGCCTCAGGAGTCATATCCGTTCCACTTATAACCCCATTTTTTACGAGGCCCATGCTCGACTCGTACAATCCTAATTCCACCATGCCTTCCTGACATTGGCTTATAGTTACTACAGTGATATCCTTCGCAACAGCCTTTCTTATTTCTTCCAGTAAATCCTCATCATTTGGAACATTGCCTGCACCGTAGGTTCGCAAAATTACCCCTTTTAGCCCTTCAATTGCAAACGCATTTTTAAGTAGCGCAGGTACGACCCCTGGAAAAATATCAATAAGTAATACATTTCTGTTTAACGTCCCATAAATAACAAGTCCATCACCTGTAGGTTTTCGTATTAATTTCGTGTCAATTTTAATGTATTCACCAACTTCCCCTAATGGTTTAAAGTTTGGAGATATGAACCCATTAAATCCATACGAGCTTACCTTACGCGAACGATTGCCTCTAATAAGCAAATTGTTAAATAAAACACATACTTCTGGTACGACAGGGACTCCATCTGAAGCAGCTATCATCAACGCGGTTACCAAATTTTGAGACGCATCTGTACGGGCCTTGGCAAGTGGTATTTGCGAACCCGTTACGATTACAGGTTTACTTAAATTATCCAAAAGAAACGAAAGTGCAGTCGCTGTATACGCCATAGTATCAGTTCCGTGCAAAACAAGAAAACCATCATACTCATTATAATAAGTATTAATTTCAGTGGCGATTTCAACCCAATAATCTGGATGCATATCAGAGGAATCAATCAAGTCCATTTCTTTCGTGTCAACATCAAAAGACAATTCTGTCAAAGCGGGGCAATATTCCTGGATTTCTTCCCAGGTAGCCGGGTGAAGAGGACTTGAGGGATCGCCTCTATCTATAGGTAACATTCCTATTGTTCCCCCGGTACAAAGCATAAGAACTTTCTTTCCTGATTTCTTATTCATAAACAAATTCCTCCTTTAATTTAATTTTAGTTTTGCGGTTTATCCAACTCACCCACGTAATCATGGTTCATCATTAGTTTTAATTGTTCAACTTTTTCCCCCTTCTCCATATCTTCAAATTGCAATAGTAGCCATCGAAACTTGGCAGATGCACATGCATACGTCATATTTAATGTTGGTATGGCTCCATTAATGTACGCCTCTCTCCCTGGAGCATACGGTGAGTGATAGGCTGCATTTGCCGGATACTGACTAGTTATCAAGACAGGCTTACCATTATCGGTGGCATCTTTAATAAATCGCATCCACGAGTAATCGCCCTCATTAGGTACATTTCCTGCACCAAATGAATGCAGGATAAATCCATTGCAATTTTCGTCCTCAATCAAATTGCTAAAAAAACTGGGATCCAAACCTGGTATTAAGGATACTTGAATAATACCTTCAGAAAATCCATTCACAAAGTTTATACCTGCTCTAGCCTCTCTACGTTCTCTAAATAGACTCTTGTCGTGTATGATTAGTTCTTCCCCTATATAAGCTAATGGCGGATAAGCCGGAGACCAAAAGGCATCAAATCGACGTTCATCCTTTTTTAATGCCCTGCATCCACGAAAAACGTAATCACCAAAACATATGACAACTTCTGCTATATTTGATAATGCTACCTTAAAAGCACGCAACAAATTAACCCTCGCATCGCCATGAGGTACGCTGAATGCGGTTTGCGCACCTGTGAAGACTACGGGGACATTCAAATTTTCACCCAAGGCAAGTGCTATTGCTGATGCTGAGAAATGCATCGTATCGGTACCGTGAACAATGACAAAGCCCTGATATCTTCTTGTTTTAATTTGTGTATGAATTTCATTGGAAAGTTTTATCCAGTCGTTCGGATGCATATTAGTAGCGTCCTTGTTCAACAGGTCGATAAATTTATATTCAGCTATGTCTTCAAGTTCTGGTATTTTTTTTAGCACACTTGTCTCAAACTCCTTTCCACGTACTGGAGTCAAAACACCCTCTTTAGACACCATCCCAATGGTTCCGCCTGTATAAATCAAGCATATCTTTCCTTTACTCATTGCCGTACCCTCCCCTTTTTTTTATTAGCTTCTTCATATTCAAGTTTATATTTTATTCCGTTGTCGGCTTGAGAGTCTGTTGAGAAAGGATAGTCTATGTCCTTTCCTTTCTCGTATATTTTTACATACTTATCTTCGTGTTTTATTTTTTTCATTGATACGATCTTTAATTTCCCTCCCGTCAATTTGCTTAAAACGCCTATCATATAGCCCGTGAGAAATGCTGTGTAATCACGCCCAAATGTTTCATGTCCCATAATAAAAGGATTCTTAATGGATAGGATTTTTCCCTCATCGCTTTCATCATCATATTTCATTATTCCGAAACCAGCTTGTGTATCAAAACTGCACCACTGTTCTATTTTTTGTTTTAATGGCCGATTATTCTCCTTTTTCCATTGTTCGGCTAACGACTCACCAAAAGCCTTACCACTCTCTTCGCCTGCTTTATACAATGCCGTGTTCATGGTTTTTGTACCTTCAACCTCATGCGGTTTTTCTTTGTCTTTTTCATTAGAATTATCCGAAGCCTCTGTAACCGCACGCTTAAATTCTTCTACATATTTTTCAAGATCACCTTTAGGCATGGTTTCAATCCCTCCGCAAATAAGCCTAAACGCCTTTGTTAATGTGTCCAAGAAAAATTCATTTTTAAACATATCAGCGTATACATCAACGATGGTTTCATAAAACATATTAAGGAATTTTAGGTAAGTTACGATCTTAAAGGCAATGTTTCTACTTCCATCTTCAGGATTTCTCATTTCACCAATGTCATCGCGGAAACTAAATATTCTGTTTCGCCGTGTTATCGTGAAGTCATATCCAAATATTGTTTTCCAAAGAGCATGACCCCTTTTTTTTCTTAGCAATTCTTCGTAATGATCGGCATTGCTTAAATTTTTACCTTCATTTTCAAATAAAACAGCATCTGCAAAATTGCTGGGATACCTTTTCATAAATTCTTTATAAATTTCTGGACATGTTGCAACAAGAATCTGAAGCACATCCTCATGCATCTTGGCGACAACGGCTTTGCCTTCCGTCATAAGATCTCGTGTTAACATACGGGCTTGCGGATTGAGATGTGTTTCCATGTCCGAGTCAAATTTTAATATATATGTTTGGTATTTCTTCGAATCTTCAGTATTTACAGTTTCTTTACTATTTTCGCTTATTTCATCACTTTTTAACACGCTTTCCATCTCGTTTTCTCTCATCCGGGCAATTTCCATCTCTTGAGCAACAATAAACTTGCTGATTGTGTCGAAAGCCCTTTTTTTTTCGTTTTCTTCAAGTTCAGGGGGAGTTCTACTTACAACATAAACATGTATGTCGTCTTTTCGACAACTATCTAAACCGGATAGATTTTCAAGCAGTCCCCCTTTAAGCGCATATTCGGACTCTTTGCTCGGAGAAAAGATAAAAACTTGCCGGTCTGCAATATGTCGACATATTTGAGCATAATTCGTTATACTTGCTCTAGAATCTATTAAAAGATAATCTATTTTTTCTTCTTCAAGTGTCGGCATCAAACAATCCTTTAAAAAACGCACCAATGATCTATTATCAGATTCCTTCGCAGCGATAAGTTGAAGCCACTTGACATCTGCTATTTTTTGCCAATAGTATTTATTAATACGACCCGTTGCTAGAATACGAATGCTTCCTTCTGATTCATCTCCTTCTTTGTCACAAGCAATCGGTTTTTTTAAATAGGCATGACATTCAGGAACATCCAATAAAACTGCTTTAAGTTCATTTGGTGTTACTTTACGGTGTCCGTAGTTTTCTTCCGAACATTTCTCCACCAATTCAAAAAGCCCACAGAAGTCAACATTTCGTTTTCTTTCATCCATTTTTTCTGGTGCCATTGTGGGTATCCCGAAAATAGCAGGAACTCCTGGCGCATCAAAGTCAAAATCAACAATAACTACCTTCTTACCCAAGGCAGCTAAAAATCGAGCAACTTGCGCCATAAGTAGGGTTCTTCCAACTCCACCTTTATATGAATAGAAATTAATTGTTTTCATAAGACTATGCCTTTCTGCGAAAAGCACCAATAAGGCATGAAAAGGTGCAAATCGCTAAAAATTTTAGTTTTTGATACATAATACGCATACTAATACTCTGTGTGGTAAGGTGCAAACCTTATGTCGTACGTTTCTACCTTCTTTTCTCGCACATATTTCTCAGGAGATTTTTGCATCCTTTATATTTCCTGTTTCTCTCCATACTCATTAAATATATCCAACTTCTTTTTATTGAAAAGCTGATATCTTATCGGAAGTTAATGATTCTAATATAATTAGCATCATGGAAACTAGCCTATTGTAATCCAACATACTTGCAATATTGCTGTGACCGTAAAAGGAACGAACAGGGCAAGACAAAGCAATATAGGGTACAGGTAAATCAAGCATAAAATCATTGTATTTATCAGTCGAGATACTTGAATTAAAGTCGCTTTGTATAGGTATTTCATGTTGCTTGGATTTGTTCAATACATAATCACATAATTGAGAAGACGCAGGAACACCGTTATACATTTGCCGTAGAACGGGACCACTTTTAATTTTTATTTCATCTATACCTGAACCTTCGTACATATCGTCGGCAGGTATAGAATCCAAGAGTATTATTAAATCTGGTTGCATTTTATTTAAAATACTACTGGAAAATTGTGTTTCCGATTCGCTCTGGCAAGATATTAATCCTAATATTTCTACTGGAAAGCTCTCATCATTAATTTTTCTTAGAAGTTCAAGTAGTGCTGAACAACCCAAGCGGGAGTTTAATGCTTTGGAAATTATCACGTCATCCTCTTGTTCAAACTGAGTGCTTGGAATAATTGGACAATTCGGAGCAATTTTATATTTTTGATAAACTGCTTCCTTTGTGGAAGCTCCCACATCAATGTACATTTTTTCAATGTCAGGGGTTTTTTTATTTTCATCGAAATGTGAAGAATGGGCTGTTATAATCCCTGTAACGAAATTCCCGTCTAGATTTTCGATATTTACTTTCATGCTATACAGGGATGATGGCAACCATTTGCCCAAGCACTCAAACGAAATCATGCCATTTTCTTGAGCATTACTGACTATCAAACCTGCTTCGTCAATCTGAGCGCTAATCAATATTTTCGGTCTTTTGTTAAAATCTGGATTAGCATTAGCGCGATAAATATACAAATTCAATAAATCATCTTGAACAACCTTAAAAGAATCGGGAATGTAGCGCATAGCTACATCAATTGCATTTAATTCAAAACCTGAAACACCAAAAGCAGTAGCCAACTCTTCTATAATTTTAACAGTACTCACCCTGAAGCTCCTGCCTTTCATGCGCGTGCGAAAATTTCTCCTCCTCGGACTCTTCCACATCATTACCGTCATCGTCTACCTTTTTCGCAGGTGGAGGCGAGCCCAGTAGCCAATCTGACGAAACCCTCAACGCTGTAGCAAGCCTGTGCAACATATCGGCTGACAGCCTTTTTCGGGCATTCTCAATTTCCCACAGGTATTTGCTACTCATGGGTGGTTGTGCCATGGCGGCCAATGCTTCCCGCGTTAGCCCGAGGGCGCGCCGCCGTTTTGCAACCCGGAGGCCAATGTTGATGTGTAGAGTGTCGTCCACGTATGCTTCACCTATAGGTAGTATACTCATTTTATTTATGTCGAAAACCCGCTGTAGGTAATGTTTGCTGTCGAAGCATGTAAAAAACCCCCGCAAACGTATTATTAACGTTATACGGGGTCGAATATCCATGGCAAAGCAAGCCGCGCCCACAGCGGCGATGTTGCGGTCAACACCGTTTATGTTGTATATACTTTTATTGAAACCGGGGCCCGGGCTCCCGGCGGGATGCCATATGCATGGAAGGTGCTAGCGTGGGTAGCGGTGCCGGGCTGGATCCAAAGCTCGGCGTACTACCCCCTTTCGTGCGATGTGGCGGGTATTGCGGGGTGCAATAGATACACAGGGGTTAGAGCGGGGAGCGGTGCGGTCCGTTTCAGAGCCTTTCGACCCCTTCCGAAGATGGCAAAACCCGTCCATGGCGTGGAAACGTCTGTTTGTCTGTCGCAAAAAGATAATATCACGAAGCGTGTAACATGTCAACACTTTTTATGTGAATTGAATTGCTTTTGTTCCATCAGTTCTACCGCGTCCAGAAACGCTTCCTTATATATAGCGTCCAACTCATACAATTCTTCTTCGAATACAGCATCCGAATAAGCTTCAAAGCAGTGAGTCATATCATGGTTGCGTAGAAATTCAAGCACGACTTGGCTGGTTTCGGCCCGATGCTTTGTAAGTGCTTGATAATCTGCATCCGATGCCAGCAAGGTGTTAATAATTTCCTCACGTCGTGTGTTGCATATCTTCTCGAATGCCGCGTTCACATCCGGGTACTTGCCCAAAATCGTATTTTGCCGGTGTTTAATCCGTTGGTTCATATTTCATCACCTCCCTTCCAGTGTTTACTGAACGAAGATGGAATATGCTCTATAGATTTTTTCAAGGAATCCATTATAATCTTCCAAAACGGGTGAAGTGAGGCGACGATATGCTATCGTATCAAAATCCATTCAGTTTGGAACATCAATGGAACGGGAATCAACTGGGAGACCCCTTCATCATGCGCCATGATGGCTATTTCTACCTGTACTGCTCCAGCCACCTGGCACAAATCAAGTGCTGGCGCAGTGAAAACCTCACGGAATGGACGTACATGGGCAGTGTGTGCGACCTGCCGGAAATCGAGGGTGCCTACGCACCGGAGGTGCTCTACACCCACGGGCGGTTTTATATGGTAACTGCGCCGAAGGGTAGCGGGCACTACCTGCTGGCGGCGGATGCCCCCACGGGCCCGTTTTCACTCGTATCCGAGAATTTCGGGTTGCTGATTGACGGTAGTTTGTTTGCCGATGATGACGGGCGGGTATATTTTACCCGTGCAGGGCATCGCGGCATTGAAATTCACGATGTAGACTTGCCCAATACGCCCACAACTGCGGGCAAAATCATCCCGGAAAGCTACCTGAACCACTGGACGGAAGGCCCCATGATTATCAAGCGCGAAGGGCTGTATTTCCTGACCATAACCGGAAACCACCTGCTGAGCCGGGGCTACCGGATAGATTACATCGTCTCACCGGAAGGCCCGGACAAAGGCTACCAAACCCCGCGCAACCCCACCTTGCTACTGGAAGTAGGGGACGAGTTTCACGCGTTGGGGCACAGCTCCACGGTGCTGGGCCCGGACATGGACAGCTGGTTCATCGCCTATCATTCCTTTAACTTCCTGGCCGAGCCCAGGTACCGCAGTTTGAATATCGACCGGCTCTCCTTCGACGGCGGGCGCATGTACACCAACGCGGCCTGGTGGCCCCAAGCGGCTCCCGCAGGCCCGGTGTTCACGTCTCGCGGCGGCGAAGGGATGCCCCAAGCACAGCGGGAGGGCAAAATATTTTGGATGACGCCCCCGATGGGGCGCACCTTCACCGCCGAGTTTAACATTAATCCCCAGGGCAAAAGCGTGGTGCTTTTATTGGACGATGCCAGCCCACTGCATATCGCATCCGACGGAATCGCTTTGCGCGACGGCGCAAAAAAACCGCTCCCAACAAATATTAACTGGAACGCACACCTGACCATCCGCGTTGCCCAAGGGCGGAAGGCTTTCCGCGTATGGCTGAACGGCATGACGGTTCTTGAAATACCCACAGCGGCATTTTCACTGTCGGGGGAAGCGGGCATGGGGCTGTGGACGGAAGCCAATACCTTGCCGGGCTTTGTGGGCTTTTCCCATACGGCCGAGGGCTCTGGCGACCATACTGCCGCCATCAACATACCCGGACGCTTCCCGGCGGTGCATACCGAATCCGCCCCGCCCGAAACACAAAGCCATACGGACTTCGGCCTTCCCGCACGCGCCATGCGGCCAAGCCCATCCCCCGTCAGTTATCAAATTAATGTGAAAGAAACCGGTAGCTACACGCTTTTCCTGCGGCTGGAAGCGGAGGCGAAGCAAGCAACGCTGAGCGTAAACGGGCAAGCCCTTGCGCTAGACAATTTGACAACCCAGGGCTTCACCACCGTGTGCGCCGGGGTCATAACGCTGAATAAAACCGACAAGAAGCTACAGCTAAGCCAGATAACAGGCATCCGCCTCTTAGACGAGCTGACCCTCATCCCCGCCGCCACCGCCCCCGAGTCACTGTCCGTCATCGAAAAGGGCCGCCTCATCCACAGCCCCTTACGCATTTTGGGCCACAAGCGCGGCAACAGTATGCTACGCAAGGAATGGGGCTTCACCTGCGCAGAAAACTTTGGCGTAGGGTACGTAGGGGAGGACGGCTGGACGGATTACACTCTAGAGGCCGGGCTAAACATAAACCGACACACAAACGGCACCGCATCCCTCTACCTCCGCGCCACCAAGGAATCCTGGTTCGAGCATCAAGCCACCCCATCCTTGCTGGGGTACCGGGTGAAGGCAGACAGCAAGGGCATCAGCTTATCCCGTTGCCACTACGGGGAAGAACTTTTGGGGCGCATTGAATTTGGCGCAGACATCACCACAAAAGTGAACATAACCGTGTCGGTACAAGGCGGGAAAATCGCCGTGCACTGCCACGGCGCGAAGCTGGAATACACAGATACCCACTACCCCCATGGCAAGGCAGGGCTGGAGGCCACCGGCGAGGGCTGGGGCTTTGAACGCTTTATCGTCGGGAAAACGCATGGCGGAACTGGCTGGGCGAAATCCCCTCCAGTCGCTTAAACACCTTCATGAAATACTTCTCATCCGTAAACCCCACCTCCCGTGCAATGCGTTTTATAGGGCTGTCGGAGGCCAGTAGCATATGCTTGGCTGTATCAATTTTGATGTGGATGATATATTCCAGTAGCGTCATGCCCGTGTATTTCTTGAAAATGCTAGAAAGATACCCGGGGTGATAATTAAACATAGCCGCCACCTGGGTCACGCTCAAGTGCTGTGAATATCGGCTGTGTATCCATTGGATGATTTCGGGGATTTGCTTGTGTGATGCATCCACACTTTCACCCTTACCCACAAAGTCGGCAGAAATCTCCAGCAAAAGCATCGTCAATGCATAGTGTTTAATATAATCGGTATACGCGTCCCGCGCCCCCGCGTCCAGTAGTTGCTTAAAGCGCATGAGCACGCGATTTGGTTGCCGCAAATCCCCCGTCTCGGGGATGATGACGCAATCCTTGTCTATGTCCGGGTCAATTTCACCCATTCGATACTGCGGCACATGAAAATGACACCAATAATACGCCACGTCGCCCGCACCGGGTTTATGTAGATGTTCAAAACCGGGGCGCAACAAAATAAATTGGTTGTGCCCAATTTCATAGGGTTGTCCATTTT
The DNA here is from genome assembly GCA_009787785.1 of Defluviitaleaceae bacterium. Lineage (GTDB taxonomy): Bacteria > Bacillota > Clostridia > Lachnospirales > WQUN01 > WQRX01. The sequence continues at coordinate 47,348 of WQSR01000008.1, read as the reverse complement.
GCTCCACGCACAGCGTGCCCTTGTCCCCCAAAATTAGCACAAATACCTCTGATGCTATATGCCGGGCATGAAAAAAGCCCGCCCTATCCATAAAGTATCCGCATTTGCGCAGTTCAAAGGGCGGCCCGCAGGGTGCAATGAAGTTCGTCATACTTTCCCCCCAATAAAAAAGATAGCTTGGAGACATTACCCCAAGCTATCTTTAAAATCAATCGCTAATTATTTCTTCTTCTTTTTCATTACGATTATAACCACTACCGCCACAGCAACCACCGCGACCGCCACAATGACGATGATGAGGACAAGATTGTTGCCGTCGTCACCGGTGTCGGTGGGTGGGGCTTCTACCGGGGGCGGGGCTTCCACCACGGGTGGGGGCGCGGGCGGCCCCTCTGCCAAGGCGGCTTCCATACGCACCACAAGTCCCCTAAGCTGTACCGCAAAGCCTATCCACGACGCATCGGCACTTACCTCTGCCAGCAATGCCTCATGGCCACCCACATTGCGCAGTTGCGTCTGCAACGAGACAATGTCGGATATAAAACCGGCGATGGGTAGCCAGTTCCGTTCAAGGTCTGCTATTTGCCGGTCTACCTGCCAGTTTGCCAGGTTATCCTCTTCCAGGAAGGCCAATACTTCATCGCGTGCCTCGGCCCAATTCGGGGCTAACGTGGCAAAGCCAAGGGTGCCCAGCTGTTCCAGAATATCCAGCGATACCAGCACTTCGATAAGGGGCTCAAGGTCGGCCTCCTCTGTTTCAAAGATACCCGCCAACGCTTGGATATTATCAAATGAAAGTACATGGTTGAAAATCATCAAATCGTCAATATCGGCACCGAAGATGGGGTCGCCGAAATAATTGCGCCCCAAAATGAAATGCCCCGGCCCTTCGTAAGGCGAATCCGGCCCGAACAAATCACGCAGCGCATAGGGGTAATGATAGACCAGCATACTCGCCGGTAGGCCATTATGATACACCGACAAATGCCCGTTGGATATGACAAAGGCCAAGTGTTGCCATTCCCCGGGTACCAGGCGTACATCCGAGAAGTTATCGCTCCAGCGTCCGCCACCGGAGCCTGACCATACGCCTACGGTACCACGCCCGCCAAGGCCCGTTGCCGGCTTGAAGGACATCCAGTTATCACCCGCCACCGCACCGAAGAACAGCGACGAGAACGGCGCGTACAACGGATAATGGGGGTTGACCCACATGGCAACGGTGTATTCAGCCGAGCGGATAAAATCCTCGCCCAGGTACAGTGCCACGCCGTAGTAAGGATGGGCACCCTGCAAGCGCACCGCACCCGTGGGGTTGCCGTGCCTGTCAGGCACGAAGTACGGCGCGTAGCCGGAGCCGCCGCCATAAGGGGTCATCGCCCCGTAGCCACCGTGAACAATCATGGAAGCCCCACCAAAGTCGTTGTCAAAATCCCAAATATACGCGGTGGAGAAGTCAATTTGACCATACAACGCCGCCATTTCGGCGGGGTTGAGGGCGCGGTTAAAGATATGCAAATCGTCAATTTTCCCTGCGAAGGGCGGGTCATTGAAATAATTGCGCCCCAGAATAAATTCCCGCGAACCTTCATAAGCGGAATCCGGGCTGAACATATCCCGCAGGTTATAGGGGTAATTGGTGACACGCATAGCTACTGCGGTGCCGTTTACATAGAATTGCGCCACGCCGTTTTCAACCACCAACGCTATGTGTTGCCATTCGCCGGGTGTAAGCGCGTGGTCGGACCAGTTATCGCTCCAGCGTCCACCGCCGGCACCGGACCACAGGCCCAGCGTGCCTTGCCCGCCCACGGCTACTTGCGGCATCATCGAAATCCAGTTTGGCGTACCGGCCACCGCCGCAAAGAACAGCGAGCCATAAGTATTATACAGCGGATAATCCGGGTTCACCCACATGGCAATGGTGTAACTCGCCGAGGTGATAATGCCTTCACCCAGGGATAATCCCACGCCGTCGTGTCCGCTTGCCCTTTGCAGGTGCAACGCGCTGTTGGGGTTGCCGAAGCGGTCGGGGGCAAATACGGGCCCATAGCCCGTGCCGCCGCCATAGGCTTCCAGCGTATACGCCACGCCATAGGCATAGGTAACGGGCACAGCCCCATGCAGGGTATTGTTAAAAGTCCACACCTGTGCGCCGCGCAAACCAACACCGGCTAAATCGCTAACCTCGCTGGGGTTAAGGGCACGGTTGTAGATATACACATCGTCAATAGCCCCCGCGAAGGGTGGGTCATTGAAATAATTGCGCCCCAGAATAAATTCCCGCGGCCCGTCATAATACGAATCCGGGCTGAACATATCCCGCAGGTTATAGGGGAAATTAGTAACCCGCATAGCTACTGCGGTGCCGTTTACATAGAATTGCGCCACGCCGTTTTCAACAACCAGCGCGATATGTTGCCATTCGCCGGGTGTCAGCGCGTGGTCGGACCAGTTATCGCTCCAGCGTCCGCCACCCGCGCCTGACCACAAGCCCAGCGTGCCTTGCCCGCCTACGGCTACCTGCGGCATCATCGAAATCCAGTTCGGCGTGCCGGCTACCGCCGCAAAGAACAGCGAGCCATAAGTATTATACAGCGGATAATCCGGCCGTACCCACATGGCAATGGTGTAGTTGGCGGATTGGATTAAATCGTAACCCAGGCTCAAGCCCACGCCGTCATGCCCGCTTGCCCGTTGCAGTTGCACCGCGCCGTTGGGGTTGCCGTGCCTGTCCGGCACGAAAGTGGGGCCGTAGCCCGTGCCGCCGCCATAGGCTTCCAGCGTATACGCCACGCCATAAGCATACGTAACGGGTGTCGTCCCGTCCAAGCTACCGTCAAAACGAAACACGTGCGCTGCACCCGCCGGGCTGGGCGCAGCCGCTTCAACCGGTGTGGAGATGTACACCATGGGCAGTGCCAGCGCAAACGCAAGTAACAGTGCGCAAGCACGTTTTGCCCATGTTTTATTGCTGTTTTTCATATATAGCCTCCTTAAATAAAGTCATTGTTGGATACTCTATCAAAATATACAGGGTCTGTCACGTTATAATTGTAAATGTTGCATAAGTATAATAAATCGCCCTTCTTCCGCAAGTAGCCAAAACGAAGATAAGGTGTACGTAACAAAGAAAGCCTAATATATGCCAGTTTCTTTGTTGACACGTAAATCGAGTGTTATATACTTGCAACAATTTATCGCACAAGGAGGCGACACGGAATGAAAGCAAAAATGACGGTAAACAAGACGTTTAAAATTTCCGAGGTGGACAAGCGGATTTATGGCTCTTTTGTTGAACATATGGGCCGCTGTGTGTACACGGGCATCTATGAGCCTGGGCATCCCACGGCAGATGCCCAGGGCTTTCGGGGGGACGTATTGAAATTGGTGAAGGAGCTGAATGTTCCTTTTATACGCTATCCGGGGGGCAATTTCGTGTCGGGATACAACTGGGAGGACGGCATCGGCCCGGTAGCCCAGCGGCCCAAGCGGCTTGACCTGGCATGGAAAACCGTGGAATCCAATGAAGTGGGCGTGCACGAGTTTATGAACTGGGCCAAGATGGCGGGCGCGGAAGTGAATATGGCGGTCAACCTGGGCACCCGTGGGTTAGACGCCGCACGCGACCTGTTGGAATACTGCAACCACCCCGGCGGTTCCTATTGGAGCGACTTGCGCAAAAAAAACGGGGCAGAACAACCCTTCGGCATCAAAACCTGGTGCTTGGGCAATGAAATGGACGGCCCGTGGCAAATGGGGCACAGAACCGCCCACGAATACGGCCGCCTGGCGCAAGAAACCGCCAAAATCATGAAGATGATGGATAGCAGCTTGGAAATGGTGGTCTGCGGTTCCTCCAATCACAAAATGCCCACCTATGCCTCCTGGGAAGCCGAAGTGCTGGAGCATACCTATCACGATGTAGACTACCTGTCCCTGCATTGCTACTACGGCAACCAGGACAACGACCTGCCCGGCTACCTAGCGCAGTCGCTGGAAATGGATGAATTTATTAAAAGCGTCGCGGCCATCTGCGATTATGTGAAGGCGAAAAAGCGTAGCCGCAAGACGATGTATCTGAGCTTCGACGAGTGGAACGTGTGGTACCATTCCAACGCCCGCGACGCCAAGAACGAGCCGTGGCAGTATGCCCCGCCCATCTTGGAGGACGATTATAACTTCGAGGATGCACTGCTGGTGGGTTGCTTGCTGATTACTTTGCTGAAAAACAGCGACCGGGTCAAAATTGCTTGCATGGCACAGCTTTGCAATGTCATCGCCCCCATTATGACCGCAAAGGGCGGCCCGGCATGGCGGCAGACCATTTTCTGGCCCTATGCCCACGCGGCCAATAACGGGCATGGCACAGTGCTTACACCCATCATCGAGTGCCCCACCTATGAAATCAAGCAAAAGCAACACCATGGCCCCGACATTGTAAAGGAAATCCCCTTCATCGAAGCCGTGGCCGTACACAACGCCGACAAAGGCGAGATGGTCGTGTTTGCGGTAAATCGCTCCCAGGAGCACGAACTGGATTTCTCCATGGAATTTCAAGGCTATGGGCTGGCTGATATCCTGGAGTTTAAGCAACTGAGCGGGCATGACATTAAAAAGACGAACACCGCTGATGATGGCTCTGTTGCGCCTTCAGACGGCCTCGCGCCCACAAAGGACGACAACAGCGTGAATGCGAAGCTTGCGCCGCTTTCGTGGAATATGCTTCGCGTGGCAGTACGATAAAACACGCCGCTTCCGCGCCGGACACACCCTTGCCCCCTTGGTATATGCCCTTATCCTCGCCGGGGGCGGGGTGTGATTTTGGTGACGAATTTGTGCCGGCGTTTAACGAAGCTACGGTGCATGACCCTTCGATATTTCGGGCGGGGGCGGATTTTTATGTCATCGGGTCCCACATGGCCATGGCTACCAGCCGCGATTTGGTGAAATGGACGCAAATTTCTAATTTTGTTAATGCGGCGCATCCGTTTATTGATGCGAATGATTTTGCCGAGGCGTTTGCTTGGTCTCAGTCGCGGACGTTCTGGGCGGGTGATATTGAGCCCATGCCGGACGGGCGGTTTTTTTTATACTATTGTAATTGCCAAGGGTCTATGCCTTTGGGGAATATCGGGCTGGCGATTTCGGATGGGCCCGCCGCGCCGTATCGCAATCAGGGGATTTTTTTGAAATCCGGGATGGCGGGCGAAAGCCACGGCGGAACACGCTACGATGCCACCGTGCATCCGAATTGTATAGACCCCCACGCGTTTTTTGACGCGGTGGGGGATTTTTGGATGGTCTATGGGTCGTTCAGCGGGGGCATATTTATTTTGCGCATGTGCCCTAAGACGGGACTGCCCCTGCCCGGGCAAGGCTACGGAAAGAAGCTGTGCGGCGGCAACCATGCGCGTATCGAAGGGCCGTATATCCTCTACAGCCCGGAATCCGGGTATTATTACCTGTTTTTATCCTTTGGCGGGCTGGGTACGGAGGAGGGCTATAATATTCGGGTGGCGCGTAGCCGCCATGTGGACGGCCCGTATGTTGATGCCCGGGGAAACGATATCATCGCCGCCAAGGGTGCGCCGGGGTCGGTGTTTGATGATGCGTCCATTGCGCCCTACGGTACGAAGCTGATGGGCGGATACTGGTTTATGCAGGAGCGGGGCGAACCCGGGCGAAATACCACGGGGCATCTCTCTCCCGGGCATAACAGCGCGTATTATGATGCCTCCAGCGGGCGTTATTTTCTGATATTTCACCAGCGTTTTGCGCATTCGCGTACCATTCACCGAGTGCGCGTGCATGAAATGTGGCTGACCGGCGAAGGTTGGTTTGTGGTTTCGCCCTTTAGGTATGAAGGCGCGGCGGGTGCGCACCGGCCATTTGAAGCCGCCCACATGCAGGGCACGTGGAAGCTCATCCCACACGGCCAGTCCATTAATTACAGCTGTGAACTGTCCATTGCGACTAATTTCAATGAGGACGGCACGATACAGGGCCGCCATGCCGCCGGGAAATGGGCATTGGATGCAGACGGCGCAACCGTGCGCATAATTTTAAACGAGGTAACATACACCGGGCGGGTGCTTCGGTGCTATAACGCCGACGTCGAACGCTGGGTGATGGCGTTTACGGCTATCTGCGCGGAGGGAACGGCACTGTGGGGCGCGGGGCTGGCAGAAGTTTAATTCCGCTCAAACACCGCCCGCACCACCAGCCCTCCCGTTCCCGACTGTGCGGAAGCGTGCGACTGTGCTACATATAGCGTCATCGGGTTCTCGGTTACGGTTTTTTCCAATAACCCTTCTACTTCAAAATGCGAAAACCGATACCCTTCAAATGCCCTGGCAGTTACTGCTATAGGCAACCCCCAAATAAAATCCGCGTTGAAATTATCCAAATCAAAGGTAGCCGCCCCGTCCCGCTCAAATAAATCCGGGCGTATCTGCGCGCCTGCGATATCAAAGAAGCCCCGGGTCGTATCTGTCTGCCAGCGCACATTTTTGAAGCCGCCGGAAAGCCCCAGGTTCAAGTGGGGGCGGTCTGTACGGTTAAAGTACCCCACCATATGCTCCAGCCCATGCCGGCCGCGCAACTGCCCGAAGCTACGCAACTGTTCCAGTCCATGCCGCCAGCCATGCAAACTATGCGAAATGCCCCCGCCATGCTTATGCCAGCGGTAAAAGCTTGCGCCGATGTCGGCCTCCCGTTCCTGTGCGAGTACGTCCACCAGATGGCTGAACCGGGCCGGGTGAAATACCGTTCCCGTATAGGCCGCGTACCGCGCCGCCAAGGTGTTGCGGAAGGTCGCATTCTCCAGCAAATTTCGCCATATGGCTACCGCCCACACGGGTTGGTTATCGTGGTAATAGGGTATCCGATGATGGGCGACATAGGGCGTGCCCGCACCGCGCCCCGTGCCGGGTGTGGTGAAGACGTTCATATTATTGCGGTGCGGCTCCCAAAAGGAGTTGTCATGGTCGTGGATAATAAACCGCCACCTGCCATCCCCTGCGGGTACGCCTTCGTATATGGTGTCTGATTTCCAGGTAATAAAATTATTTCCCGGCCAGTCCCAATTATTGAAGTGATAATACACAATGAAAAAGTCAATCAGATTATCCAGGCATACAAAAGCCATGGCGGCTTCAAAATCCGCCTGGTTCACCATCTCCAGCCCATGACGGCATTGGTCACACTGCACAGGCATGGGCGTGGCCGTCATGCAATCGTCGCAATACACCCGCCCACCGGTAATGGCATTGTACATACGCATCCACGAGCGATACGCCGCCCCTTCGTCCCGCCCTTCTTCGAAGTCCACCCTGAAAAGCGGATGACTGCGGGGCAGGTGGCCCTGCTCGTTCAGCCAGGGGCCAAAGGGCCCATACGGGTCATGGATGCCATACGCGCAGGGGTTAAGGGGGTATAAGCGAAGGGGGTTTTGCCGGGCAATCAAACACTGCTGGATGGTGCAATAGCGATGGTCGCCGCTGTTGCGCTCGTTCCAGGAAAAGTCTAATTGCACAATGGAGCGTTCACTGATGCCGGGATGACGCTGGGCGATAAACGTGCGGCTGCGATGCTCGCGCATACAATACATGCCCCAAAATTCCCCATTCACAAACACCACCGCCGGGGTGGCGTTTTGGTTCTCCGGCCGCAAGGGCTCGCTGAGGCGGTCGGCCAGGGCTTCCCGAATGGTGGTGACATGCAAATCCGCAATCCGTAGCGTAACATGCCGAAACCGCGTAACCGGCTCCAGCGGCGCGTAAAAGCCCTGCCGCGTATCCGGGATAAGGTCAATATGCTCCACAATCCCGCAACCCAAATTAAAATTGAGCCGCAATGATTTCTTCCGCTCCCGCCGTGACCAGTTCCCCGCCACCCGCAACTGCGCATACTGCGAAAGCAAATGCGCCCCATCGGGATAGAATACTTCAACGTAAGCCATGCGCCGGATATCCAAGTTATAGCTATAATACATGCCCGTCCGGGTAACGAAATCCGTCGGCTCTACGGAAATGGATACCACACGCATACTAAACACGCCGCGCATACCCTCCGGTGTCTGCCGCCGTACAAAATACGAATGCGTGGTGGTAGCCGAGCCATTGCCCTCCGCGTCAAATATCCGCGCCCGCACCACCATGCCGTTATAATACAAATACATGGGCCCGCGAGGGCGTGCGCCCACAGCCATGGGGCTATTTTGAAAGGTAGGCACAGGCGCGTGGATGTGAATAGGAGCCACAAACTCCGGTGACAAAGCCGTGGGCGTACTGCCATCCAGGGTGAAGCGGATGGTCTCGCCCTCGCCCGCTCCCTCCATGGTTAAGTAAAACGCCGTTGTATAAAACCCCGACGCATGTGAAAACACAGGGCTGTGCATGTCCGGGTCAAACGCCGCCACCTCCCCGTCTCGCGCAATATACGGGTCATCCTGCTCCGCCCCGTGGTGTACAATAAAATAATGCACCACCAACGCTACCATCAGTACAAAAGCAGTGCCAAACAGTATTATTTTCTTCCTATTTATATGCTTCATGTCATCCCGCCTCAAAATGGTTTGTATAGCCCCCATAGTTTTACATTGTATGTGTCCTGCCGTCTAGCTATTGACAAGACGAAATTTTTTTGTTTAGATGGCAATCCTAGTGAATTATATCAATAATAGGTGGTTATGCTATGTCAAATTTGTCAAACATACCCAGACCCGAGTATCCACGTCCACAATTTGTACGTGATTTATGGCTAAACCTCAACGGCGAATGGGATTTCCAACTAGACAAAACCAACGAAGGCATGGAAAAGCGATGGTTCGAAAATCCACAGCTAAGCGGCAAGATTATTGTCCCTTACGCCTACCAAGCCGCCCTTAGCAAATCTGGTTGTACGGAACCGTCGGATTGGTGCTGGTATCACCGCACCTTCGCGCTCCCCTCCACGATGGACGGCAAACAACTCATTTTGCACTTCGGCGCGGTGGATTATCAAGCCTGGGTGTATCTGAACGGCAAGCTGGTAGGCTTCCACGAGGGCGGCCACACGGCCTTTAGCTTCGACATCACCCCATACATAAGCGCGGGCAAAGAACAAGCCCTGACGCTTAGGGTATATGACCCATTGAAGGACGAAACCATTCCCCGTGGGAAGCAATTTTGGGAAGAAAGCTCCCGTGGCATCTGGTACACCCCCACCACCGGCATCTGGCAAACCTGCTGGCTGGAGGCCGTCGAAAAAACCCATATCAAAAATGTACGCCTCACCCCGGATATCGACAAGGGTACGGTAATCGTTGAAGCCACGGTGGCCGGCGATTATGCAGGTGCAACCTTCGAGGTAGACATCACCTACAAAGGCGAGCCCATCACCAAGAATGCCTTCACCGTTTCGCATTCGTACATCAGGCTGGAATTTGAGCTGTATAGCAAGACCATTTTCCGCACGGCCTTCCATGGCGGCGGCATGGCTTGGTCGCCCGAGCATCCCAATCTCTTCGACGTAACCCTGACGCTAACGAAAACCAGCACAGACACGGTAAAATCCTATTTTGGCCTACGCAAAATCCACACCCATGAAGGCAAAGTATACCTGAACAATCGCCCCTATTATCAAAAGCTGGTGCTGGACCAAGGCTACTGGCCCGGTGGGCTCTTAACCGCGCCCACGGATGACGATTATAAAAAGGATATCGCGCTGACAAAGGAAATGGGCTTCAACGGTTGCCGCAAGCATCAAAAAGTAGAAGACCCCCGCTTCCTGTACTGGGCTGATAAATTGGGCTTTCTGGTATGGGGGGAATGCGCGTCCTCCCCCTGCTTCAGCGAAGAAGCCGCCGCCCGCCTTACCCGGGAATGGATTGAAATTATCGAGCGCGATTATAACCACCCCTGCATAGTCACCTGGGTGCCCTTCAACGAAAGCTGGGGCGTGCCCAATGTCAACTTCAACAAGCAGGAGCAAGACCACACCCTGGCACTGTATTATTTAATCAAGTCCCTGGACACCACCCGCCTGGTCATCTCCAACGACGGCTGGGAGCTGACAAAAACCGATATCTTAGGCATCCACAATTACCGCCATGGCCATAAAGACGAAGTAGCCATGTATAACAAATACAAAAAAGACCTCTCCACGCTGGAATGTCTCCTGAAGTCATTGCCCGCCGACAGGCCGCTGTACGCCCAAGGCTTTGCCCACGAGGGCGCGCCGGTGTTGCTCACGGAATACGGCGGCATTGCCTACAAGGTAGACGGCACCACGGGCTGGGGTTACACCACAGTGCAAAGTGCCGAACAGCTCTTGGATGATTATGCCCGCATCATGGATGCTATTTTCGCCTCGGAAGCCCTTCACGGCTTCTGCTATACCCAGCTGACCGATGTGGAGCAAGAAATCAACGGTCTGCTGGCGTACGACCGCACCCCCAAGTGCGACCTGGCAAAAATCCGCGATATCAACCACGGAAAAGGGTATGCGTAAAGCTATACTACTTACCATTTGTGTGGCAGGTTTATTGGCGATGGCTTCATGTAGCACAGATACAAACGACCACCGGGAGTTAATTGACATGCTATCATACCAAGACGCATCCGCTTTATTTTTCACAAACCCACAAAGGATTGTACACATAGGCGACCCGTTTGTTTTGATGTCCGCTGATGGCTATTTTTACATGTACGCCACATCAGGCGGGGGCAGTTTTTCGGGCTGGCGGTCCTATGATTTGGTAAATTGGACACGGCTGGGCGTGGTATTTCAGCCCCCCATTGGGCATTGGGGCATGGGGGATTTTTGGGCACCGGAGGTGGTTTTCCACCGTGGGCGTTACTATATGATATACTCCGCGCGGTGGCGCGAGGGCAGTACGCTACGCAAAGGCATTGCCGTCAGCGACAGCCCCGCCGGGCCTTTTGTGGACGCGCTAGACAAGCCCTTGTTTGATTTTGGCTGGGCCGCCATTGACGGCCATCTTTTCTTTGACGATTGCGGGACGATATACATGTACTTCTCCCGCGACTGCTCGGAAAACGTGGTAAACGGCATACACGAAAGCCATATATACGTAGTACAGATGGCAGATGATTTGCTAAGTGTGATTGGCGAGCCGATATTCCTTATGCGCCCGACACAGCCCTGGGAGGCTCGCGGTGCGTGGCGTTGGAACGAAGGCCCATGGGTAATCAAGCACGAGGGCTTGTACTATCTCATGTACTCCGCAAATTACTTTGCCAGCCGCGAATACGGTGTGGGTTATGCCGTATCCGACAGCCCCTTGGGGCCTTTCGTGAAGTCAGAGCGCAACCCGATTTTGCACGCCCAGCACGGATGGACGCACGTCTCCGGGCCGGGGCATCATAGCGTGGTGCGTTCCCGTGACGGCAGGGAGCTGTTTGCGGTGTATCACACCCACACCAACCCGGCCAACCCCAGCGGCAACCGGCAAGTGCGCATAGACCGGATGGGCTTTCGGGAAGATGGTTCATTATTTATCAACGGCCCCTCCGCAGGGCGTATGCCCATGCCCTCTACGGAGGACGGCTTCAGAAACATGGCACCCTACGCAACGGTAGAAGCCACCGCCTCACCCCATCGTGCGCACCTGCTGACAGACGGCGCGATTTCCTTCGACCCGCGCTTTCCCGAGCAGGAATGGATAAGCGACGAAACCGGGGTACAAACCATCACCCTGCGCTGGGAAACGCCCATTTTAGTCACTGCTGTAATGGCCTTCCCGGGCACGCGCAGAGGGGCTATGCAAAACCAAGTCCGCATAGATTCCATAGCGGGCGGCAGGACGGATTTCCTAGACACACCCACGTTGCCGGGTGAGGCATCCATCGCGGCATTTGAACCGCGTATGACGGACTATGTAACCCTATCCATACATCCGCACAGCGAAAATACGCCCGTATGTTTATCCGAGATATTTGTTTTGGGCCGGGAGGAATGAAAATGAAGAAAGTGATTACATACCTGGCATTACTGCTAATCCTAGCGTTGAGCACGGGCATAAACACCCATGCGCAAAGCATCAATTCAGGAGAAGAACTCGATTTCTCCATAACGCCCCCCGCCGCGGGCATCTATGAAATCTGGGTGTATTACAGAACCGCACCCCGCCAAATGCGCGCCACGGAAGTGACCCTAAGCATCAACGGCGAAGTCACCATGCCCGCATTGCGCAGGCTTAGCTTCGAGGGCTTGTGGCTCAGAAACGCGCCCAGCGTAGACCGCTATGACAATCAAGTTCCCACCATGCCCACCGCTTCCGGGGAAGTGCTGTCAAAGCCGCTGGAAGACTCCACGCATATGATTTCCCGCCCGTTGACCTTCGCGTTCACAGCCAATACCTATGTGTTGACCTTCCATTCCAATGACGGATACCTGCGTATCTACGATGTGGTATTGCGCCCGCCCCGAGTAATCCCGCCATACACACCCGGCGATGCCTCCGGTTCTCATATTGTTGTCATCGGCGGGCAGGAATTTTTTTCTGCCAATAACCCATCCATCCGCGCCGCGGGGGAGTACAATCCCGTTTTATATCCCTACACCGCGTCGCGCCGCTTGCTTAACTTGCTGGATGGCGGCTCTTTTTCGCGCCCGGGGGATAGGGTGAACTGGGTGGTGGATATCCCCGAGGATGGCTGGTACTACATAGGCATTATGTACCGCCAAACCGCCAAGACTAATTTTCCCGTGTTTATCGACATTCTCATCAACGGCGAGGTGCCCACCACAGCGGCCCAAGCCGTGCAGTTGCCCCATTCCAACGCATTCAGAACCCTGACCGTGCCCGCCCCCGACGGCGACAACAACCAAACCTTCTGGTTTACGCAAGGCACCCATACGGTCAGCTTTGTTATTCGCATCGAGCCTATCGGCGAGGTGTATAACCTGGTAAACACCATGCTACGCGAAATCACAGATTTCAGAACAGAAATTACGCGCCTCACGGGCGGCGCATCCATTGACAGGCACAGACACTTCCGCTTGGATGATTTCTTGCCGGATGTGGAGGGTACGCTGTTGAGTTGGGCGGATATGTCCAGGCAAGCACTGGACTTTTCGCTGGAATATACCACCGGGCGTGCATCCTCTGTGTTCGCCGGGCTGGGTGTGGCGGAAAGCACCTTGCTGTCCTTGGCCGAACGCCACCACGATTTACCCCGTCGCCTGGATGAGCTTTCCGGCGCGCCCTACAGCGTGACCCGCTTTCTGGCGCAAGTCCTACAGGACATGGATAACAACGCCGTAAGCATAGACCGTGTGCTTATTTTCCAAGCCGAGGCCGAGCTACCCACGCGCCCCGGATGGTTTACCCGCTTTATTGAAGCAGTTCGCCGTTTCTTCGTCTCCTTTACCCGGCGTGAATTTGAAGCAGGGCAAGCGACAGAAGAAGACGTTTTGCAGGTATGGATGGTAAGGCCGCGCCCCTTCGTAGAGCTGGCACAGCAAATGGTAGACGCGGAGTTTACCCCCAGGACGGGCATACGCGTTGATATTTCCATCATGCCGGATGTAGGGCGGTTTGCCTTGGCCGCCGCCGCAGGCAACGCGCCGGATGTGGGGCTCAGCGTCCATTATGTAATGCCTTCCTATTTAAATATCCGTGGCGCGCTGGCAGACTTGCGCCAGTTTGATAACTTCCGGGATGTGGCGACGCGCTTCCCCGAGGGATTATTTGTACCGGGCATCGTAGAAGGGGGCGTATACGCCCTGCCGGAGACGATTAACTTCTGGGTCATGTTCTACCGCAGGGATATTTTCGAGCAGCTTGGCATCCCCGTGCCTGATAATATGGATGAAGTACTAATGATTCTGCCGGAGCTACAACGCCGCAGTATGAACTTCTTCTTCCCCACGGCAGGTATGCCCGCTATGCGTGTGTTCCCCGGCACCATGCCGCTCATATTGCAAAACGGCGGCGGCTTCTTTGGCGATACCATCGGCCCGTCCATGCTCAAATCGGAAGCGAGCTTGGAAGGATTCACTTTGCTGACGGATTTGTTTACGGTATTTAACATGCCCGTCGAAGTTCCCTTCCCAGGCTTTTACCAGGAATTTCGCACGGGTACGTTGCCCATTGGCGTCGCCGATGTGGGCACCTACAATTTGCTCATGAACGCCGCGCCCGAGCTGGATGGCTTGTGGAACATAGCCACCTTCCCGGGGCTGGTACAGCCCGACGGGTCGGTAAGCCGGTACACCACCGGCGGCGACACCTCCAGCATCATCTTCTCATGCTCTAACATGCAGGATGAAGCATGGAAGTTCCTGGATTGGTGGAGTAGCGACGAAGTGCAATCGGATTTCGGAACGACTTTGGTCGCGCTGTATGGTACTACTTTCTTATGGAACTCGGCCAACCGCGTTGCCTTCTCACAGCTGCCGATACCCGGCGCGCACAGAGAAATCATTTTGCGCCAGACGGAATACATGGTGGAAGTCCCTTGGGTGCCCGGCACCTATATGGTAGAGCGCGAGCTTTCCAACGCGTTTAACTCGGTGGTCATCAACGGCATGAACCCACGGCGCGCCATGGACATAGCCGTAATCCGTATCGACCGCGAGGTGGGGCGCAAGCTGGAGGAGTTTGGCTTTACGCGTGGCGGCGAGTGGGTGCGGGACTTTGTTACACCCTGCGCAAGCATACTGTGGGAGGACTAGCCTATGTATAAAAAGCACGCACCCTATGTGTTCCTTGCCCCTTATTTAGTATTATTTATTGCCTTCATTGTCGTACCGGTTGCCATGGCGACAGGGCTGTCCTTCACCAATTTCGACGCGATACAGCGGCCGGGATTTGTTGGACTCTTAAACTATGTAAATCTCTTTACGCAGGATTTAATTTTCCTGCAATATGTATTGCCCAACACGATTATATTTTCCTTTATCGTGGGCCCGGGCGGGTTCGCGCTGGCATTTTTTGTTGCATGGTCGCTGTCACAGCTTTCAAAATGGCCGCGCACGGTGCTGGCCCTGCTCTGCTTCTCGCCATCGCTTACCACAGGCGTGGCGATTGGGGTAGTGTGGCGCATTATTTTCCTGGGAAATCCACAAGGCCATGTAAACGCATTCCTGATGAACTGGGGTATTATCACCGAGCCGATAAATTTCCTGGCAAATACGGATTTCATCATGCCCATCGTAATTGTGGTGGCGTTGTGGGGCAGTATGGGCGTGGGCTTCCTGGCGATGCTGGCGGGTGTGCTTAACGTAAACCCAGAGCTGTACGAGGCCGCCGCCATCGACGGGGTAAAGACACGCTTGCAGGAAGTGTTCTATGTAACCATACCCTCCATGAAGCCGCAGATGCTTTTTGGTGCGGTTATGAGTATCGTGGGTGCTTTTTCAGCGGGTGCGATAGGGGTTGCGCTAACCCTGTCGAACCCAACGCCCGGGTATGCCGCACAGCTTATGGTAAACCACATCGAGGATTATGGCTTTATCCGCTACGAGATGGGATTTGCTTCGGCGGTTTCTGTGGTATTGCTGGGCATTATTTATGGATTCTCGGCCGCCAGCCGAAGGATGTTTAAGGAGGACTAGACATGTCAAAGACAAACCCCAAGGGCTTTGCCAAAAATCAGATTCCCCTTTATTTATATTTGATACCCCTCGCCATTTTTATGGCCGCGCCGATTGTATTTATTATCTTCCACGCCTTTAAGCCGATGGATGAGTTGTTCCTGTTCCCGCCGCGCTTTTTGGTATACAGGCCCACGCTGGAAAATTTTACGGCATTGTTCCGGGTGTCAGCCGCTTCGACGGTTCCCGTGTCGCGTTATGTGTTTAACTCTGCGCTGGTTACGGTGTCTGTGGTAATGCTCACGGTCATTACGGCTTCCATGGCGGGCTTTTCGCTGTCTAAGATGAAGTTTCGGGGCAAGGCCGCGCTGTTTACAATCAATAACCTGGCACTGATGTTTGTACCGGCGGCCGTAACTATTCCCCGCTACATGACCATTTCAAACATTGGCATAGACAATACGTATCTGGCGCATATCCTGCCCATTGTAGCCGCACCCGTTATCGTGTTCCTGATTAAGCAGTTCATGGACCAGGTGCCCGATTCGCTGATAGAAGCGGCCACGGTGGACGGCGCAGGGGCATGGCGGATTTACCTGGGCATTATGCTACCCATGACCAAGCCAGCCTTGGCTACGGGTGCCATTTTGTCCTTCCAAATGGTGTGGAATAACATCGAAACCAGTGCGTTGTTCACCACTTCCGAAAGCATACGCACGTTGCCCTTTTATATGAATACCCTCGCCGCGGCGGGGGGCATTGCGGGGCAGGGCATGGCCGCCGCCGCCGCACTCATTATGTTTGTGCCCAATCTATTATTGTTTATTTTCATGCAAGGCCGTGTAATGAATACCATGGCGCATTCCGGGCTGAAATAGGAGGTGATGACGCTGCGCAAGCTAGTGGTTTGTCTGTTAATTTCCGCTATCCTCTTGGGCACACCGGGGATAGTGGCGGCTTCATCTGTACCGTTTCAGACATTTACCCGTTCGGGGAATATGTTTGTGCGCACACAGACGGCCTATGAGCCGTATATCACCATATCACGGATTGGCCCCTACACGATGTCAAACCCACAGGATATCCGCCTGGGTTCTGACGGATTACTTTACATCGCAGACACGGGCAACAGCCGTATTTTGGTCGCAACACAAACGGGCGACTGGGTAAAGACGATAGGTGAAGGGTATTTGCACTCGCCCCACGGTGTATTCAGGACAGACGAGGGCTTGGTCTATGTCGCGGATGTAGTGGCACAGGCGGTTTTCGTCTTTGACCAAGACGGGGCGTTGATAGATACATATACACGCCCCGACCACCCGCTCTTTGGGCGATATGCCACATTTATGCCCACAAAAGTAGTGGTAGACCGCCGTGGCAACCTGTATATCACCAGCCGTGGCAACACGAACGGAATCATCCAGCTGGCGACAGGCACGGGCGAGTTTTTGGGCTACTTCGGCGCGAATATCACCAACGTAAATTTATGGACGGCTTTCCGCCAGTTTATTAACCGCGACCAGCAGATACTGGTCATGCCCATCTCGGTTACGAACATGGCCATTTGTTCACGGGGCTTGATTTACACCGTAAGCCGTGGTGACGACCAAGCACTGAAACGGCTCAACGTAGCGGGCCATGACATTCTTAACTTGGCACCCATGTGGAACTTCAGTGATTTCATCGCCGTGACCGTGACGGAAGGCGGCAATATATTCGCCGCGACACACAACTGGATAGTCGAATACACTGCCGAAGGCGATTTGTTATTCCTGATGGCAAGCAATGATGACGGCCGCCAGCGGGCGGGTTTGTTTAGGGCGATATCCGGCATTGCCGTAAGCGACGGCACCATTTTCGTGCTGGATGAGTTAATGAATATCATTCAAGTGCTGGTGCCCACGGAATTTGTAAACGAGGTGCATACCGCCTTCGCGCTGTTTAATGACGGCCTCTACACCGAGAGCATGGAGCCCTGGCAAAACGTGATGCGCATGAACTCCATGTTTGCCTACGCGGGCGTTGGCCTGGGGGAAGCGCATTTTCGCAACCGCAATCATCGGGAAGCCCAGGAGGCGTTTCGCCGTGGGTTTAACCATCAGGGATACTCGGATGCACTCTGGGAAGTGCGTTCGGATTGGATGCGCGACAATACCGCCGCGCTTATGGTATCGGGCCTTGGGTTGATTCTTGTGTGGAAGTTATTAAAATTCGCAGATAAACGCGTGCCCATCTTACAGCCTGTGCGAAAAGCATCCGCAAAAATAAAAGGCATCACCCTGTTTTCCCAATGTACCTTTGCGTTGCGTAATCTCACCAACCCCTACGACGCCGCCTATGGCATAAAGCATGAAAATAAAGGAAGCTATGGCTCGGCGTTTATATTACTGTTCCTGTTCTATGTGCTGTATGTACTGAACCGGTATTTTTCGGGCTTCTTGTTCAGGAGCGCGCCGGATGGGCAGTATGATTTGTTTGGCGATGCCGTGCTTATCCTGGTTTTGGTGGGGTTGCCGATAATCTGTTGCTACCTGGTTAGCGCAATTGCAGACGGCGAAGCTAGTTTTAAGAATTTGTTTGTCGGTATCATCCACGCCTTCGCGCCGATGTTTATTATCATGCCCTTGGTTATTATTTTGGGCAATGTGCTCACGCTCAACGAAGCCTTCTTTATTACATTCTTCAACTTCATCGCGTATACATGGACGGCGATACTCATATTTATGTCGATAAAAAACATGAACGATTACACATTCGGCAAGACATTTAAAATTATATTCATTTCAATTTTTGTTACGCTTATTGCGGCCTTGCTCATCTTTATTATCTATGTGCTGATTATGCAAGTGGCTGACTTTAGTGTATCTGTGGTGAGAGAGGCGGTGTTTAGGCTTGCTGAAAATTAGACGCAGTTTATTAATTATTGCCGCATTTTTCGCTGTTTTTATGCTTGCGGCTTGTAGCGGCGCGGGTATTACAGAGCCGCCCGCCGGGCCGGTACCGCCGTATGTTCCGCCACAGGGGGGGCAGGTTAGCCTGTTGGCCTATACAGGGCGCAGTCTGCACGGGCATACCCTCGTAGCAGAAAATGATAACATGTCATTGTACCTGTACGCGCCACGGTTGAGCGTGATTATTCGTGACCGGGCGACGGGGGCGTATATGCGCTCTACGGTAGATGAACCCAGCGCGGCGGATAATCCGCTGTGGCAGGGGCTGTACATGAGTGGCGTGACATTGGATTATATTTTGGGCGTAAGCGTTCACTTTTCACGGGCGTGCCTGTTTCATACCGCCCATACGCTAAGCGTGTTTTACCGGGAGGACGGATTTTCTGCCCAGGTGTATTTCCCCGAAATACAAATCGGATATACGCTGATTGTCACCTTGCAAGAGGACGGCTTTACCGCAGAGATTCCGCAAGCGTCTATATTTGAGAACGACCCGAATATAACGGTGGGCGCGTTCTATGTGTTCCCGTTTTTGGGTCATACCTATTTAGGGGAATACGAGGGATATATATTTATACCCGACGGCCAAGGCGCGATTATTAAACTCCAGGACAACGAAGGCCGCTTTAACATACCCTTCACCGAGAATGTATTCGGAAGCAACCCGGGCATAGACCTTGAGGTGGCGGCGGCTGTATTCGGCAATTTTGTGTTTACCATTGAGCCGGAGATGATTCTCATGCCGGTGTATGGCATGGTGCATACATGTAGGCAAATTGGCTTCCTGGGCATTATAGAATCCGGTTATGAAAATGCCGTAATCGAAGCATTCCCCAATGGCGTTAGTACGAATTTTAACTGGGCCAGTTCGCGTTTTATTTACTCCCATGTAATCCATCAGCCCATGGGTATGCAATCCGGTTTTGTCACCACCCGCACAGAACGCCCCAACCGTATCGACCTCAAAATGCGCTATATCTTCGTAACCGGCGACCAAGCCACCTACACCGGGCTTGCGGTGGCCTACCGCGAGTACCTGACCAGAACGGGTGCCTTTGCCTCGGCGCAAATGGATGCGTTTCGCACGGGCATTGACTTTTTGGGGGTGGAGCAACGGGAATGGGCACTCTTTAGGCTGAACGTGGAAATGACTACCTTCAGCCAAGCCGAGGAAATCTTGCGAACATTGGCGGACAATGGGGTAGACAGGGTATTTACGCGCTTTGACGGCTGGACTTCCGGCGGGTCTATGAATCATCTGCCTACCCGTTCCTTTAACCCGGCGCGTAGCTTGGGCGGACAGCGGGGGCTTAACAATTTGAAATCCACGGTGGAAGAACTGGGCGGCGAGCTGTCACTGGTCGTCAACCCCTTGGATATTGTGGTGGACACAAACGCCTTCGAGTCGCTTAACGCCATGCGCCGCGCCACGGGGCGCACGATAGACTTTTTTGGCGGAAGCGTACGGCTTACTTCACCGCCGCGCACGATGGAGCTAACCCAAAGGCTGGCGCGTGAGCTGGGCGAGCGCAGTTTCCATGCGGACATTGTGCGTATGCCGCAATTTTTGTCGGCCTTTAGTGAGGGTGGCACCTATTTCTGCCGTACGGACACGGCCGCGCTGTTTGCGCAGGGGATTGCGGCCTTTGATTATTATTTCGAAGCCCCGGTGCTTACCGCGCCCTTCGCGTATCTGTGGCGATATGGCCGCGCCTTGACCTTGATGCCCTCAACCGGGTCCAGCTATTTGTTTACGTATCGTCATGTGCCGTTTTTGTCTATTGCTACGTCGGGGAAGATTCCTGTTTACCTGGAGCATGTGAATTTTCAGGCTAACCAACAGCGTTTTTTCCTGAACCTGGTAGAAACCGGCGCGCGCCCCATGTTTTTGATTACAGCAGAGGATGCCGAGCTACTGAGGTTTACCCCGCGCAATGAGATTTACTCCTCCATGTTTGACCTGTACAAAGAGATGATTATACAATACCACAATGCATTGACGTACTTGCATAGCCATATTGGTACAGCTGGTATCGTCCGCCGCTATGTAGACGGGCCCATCGTCCGTATACAATGGAGCAACGGCTTGTGGGTATATTTGAACTACGGCAGAGTTGATGCCGTTGTCAACGGCGTGGCACTTGCCCCGATGTCTTATGCAATTGGGGGTAGCAATGGATAAAAAAATAAAGGAAAAGCGCAGGTGGAAGCCATCGGGGCGCACCTTGCGCAACTGGGTATATGCCTATATTTTTTTGGCTCCATGGCTGATTGGGTTTTTCCTGCTGGTGGCGTATACGCTGGAACGTTCCTTTTATTTCAGCAGACAAATCGTAGCCATAACCCCGGTGGGGATGGTATTTATCCCCCATGGGTTCACAAATTACGCCGATTTAATGCAACACACGTTCTTTATACAAAACTTGGTGTCTTTTGTGATACAGAGCGCGTTGCAAATTCCGGTTATCGTTTCCTTCGCGTTGATTATCGCTATTTTGCTAAACGGGAAAATTCGGGCGCGGGGGATGTTCCGGGCCATATTTTTCCTGCCGGTAATTATTGCCACCGGCCCGGTGATGAACGAGCTGACCGGAATCGGCGCGGCTACGGTGCCGGCTGTAAACACCGCGGCAATCGCGGGGGCACTTTCATTTTTACCGCCTATGGTACAGTCGCCTGTGGTCTCGCTGTTTGGGCAGCTCATCATGATATTGTGGAACTCGGGCATACAGATTCTGATTTTCCTGGCGGCATTGCAAAAAATCAGTGTAGAGCAATACGAGGCCGCCAAAATAGACGGTGCCAGCGGCTGGGAATGCTTCTGGAAAATAACCGCCCCGGCCATTAAGCCCATGGTATTCCTTAACGCCATTTACACCGTGGTCTGGCTGGCCACCAGCGGCCAAAACCCGGTTATTGACCAAATTGCATTCTTTATGCACAGCGGTTTTTATGGATACGGGTTTGCTTCTGCGGCGGCATTTATTTACTCCGGGTTGGTGCTGTTGTTACTGCTTGTATGCTTCCTGATACTGCGCACCAGGAAAGAAAAGGTTCCGAAGCTGGTAAAAAGACTGGATAAAAGAAACTGGTGATGACATGAACGCAACACTTAAAATGCGGTTTGCAAACAGGGACCGATTGAAAAAGCTACTGTTTGGCAACCGGGAAAAAAATGGGCTGTTGGTTTCTGTAGTGATGTATACGCTACTAATCAGCATTGGCTTTATATTTCTGTATCCCATTTTGCATATGTTTTCCATAAGCATATTGACCCCCCAGGATTTATTGGATTCCTCTGTACGATGGATACCGCGCAGTTTAAATTTTACCAACTACCGATTGGCCGTTATCACGCTGGATTATTTCAATACCCTGTGGAAAAATGTGCAGATTGCCTTATTCCCGACGTTGTTGCAGGTGGTTTCTACGGCGTTGGCGGGGTATGCCTTTGCCCGGTACACCTTTCCGTTGAAAAGACTATGGTTTGCTGTGTTAATATTTACCTTTGTCATACCGCCGCAGATTACCATGGTGCCCACCTTTGTGCTGTATCATAATCTGGGAATTTTGGGGTCGCTGAATGCGTTTTTAGTACCCGCGCTGTTGGGGCAAGGCTTTAATAGCGCAATATTTATCCTCATTTTCTATAATTTTCACAGACAAGTGCCCGATTCGCTGATAGAGGCGGCAGAAATAGACGGGGCGGGGCATATTTCCAGCTTTTTCAGGATATCCATGCCCTTGGCGGTGCCGGCTATTATTGTTACGCTCTTGTTCTCGTTTGTGTGGTATTGGAACGAAACATTCCTGGTAAATTTATTCTTGGGCTTTGGCAATACCCGGGATGAAGGCTTGACCACGTTGCTTTTAGAGCTGACCCGCTTTGAAGATTCCTATGCCCCGGCCATTACGGGCGCAGGAATGCCACCCCCCGACCCCGTGAACGAGGGAATCCGCATGGCTGGTACCATGCTTTCCATACTGCCCCTGGGTGTGCTATACTTAATTCTGCAAAGACACTTTGTAGAAAGTGTAGACAAAGCAGGGATAACAGGTGAATAAAAATTTGAGAGGAGCTGTAAAATGAAAAGATGCAAAATGGTAACAATTCTTTTGGCATTGGCGGTGACGCTGGGGCTACTTGCCGCTTGTGCAGGCAACGGTAATGGCAATGGCGGCGGTGTCACCGCTAATCTCGAAGTCGCAACGCAACAGCCCGGCGCGGTAGCCGCCCCACAGGGAGAAAGGCAACTTCCGCCCATGACAACAGATAACATCACCCTTACCTTTAGTATCTGGCACTATGTGGATATTGCCGAGTACTTAGCCGAGCGTTTCATGGAAAGGCATCCCAACATACGTGTGGAAGTCTTGCACTTCCCCGGAGCGGGCTACTACATGGATACCCTGCTGGCCTATGCCGCCGCGGGCGAATTGCCTGACGTGTTCACCTTCTTAGACCTGACGCTTCCTGTAAACAACGGCTGGTTCTTTGACTTTACGCATTTCTGGCACAATGACCCGGACTATCACTATTTGCTTGAATCAATGCAGCATTTGGTGTACATCGACGGCCGCGCCATGAAGCTGCCGGAAGCCATTTTGCCCCAGCTGGTGGCGGTTGACAGAAATGTATTCAACATGCTGAATGTGCCTATGCCGCGCTTTGACTGGTATTGGGATGAAATGATTGACCTCATGTCCAGCATGACCCGTCCTGACCTGGGTATCTTTAGCTTTAACCAATTCCTGGGCCCGGTTACATGGGGGCCTGTTGTACTTAACGACGCGTTGTCCGAGTTTGGCTGGGATGGCGAAAGATACAATATGTATGAATGGGCGCGTTACATGAACTTCGAAGCCGAGATGGAGCGTTTGGGCCATCGTGCGATGTACGGCTCTGACGAGTGGGAAGCTCTAACCGGTGACCGCTACCTGTGGCCGGGTATCTCCGGGCGTATTGCCATGCAGTTTGACGCTTCCTGGACGTGGAACAATTATTGGGTACGCGACTTTATCCGCGACCAAGGTATCGACATGGTGCCCTATGCCATACCCATGGGACGCGACTCCGTTACCAACAGACGCCCTGCGTTTACCGATTTTGCCGCTATCTCTGCCGGTACGCCCCATCCCCGTGAAGCATACGAATTGCTTAAATGGATGACGTTTAGCCCGGAAGCATGGCATTATCGCAATTA
Source organism: Defluviitaleaceae bacterium (assembly GCA_009787785.1). Lineage (GTDB taxonomy): Bacteria > Bacillota > Clostridia > Lachnospirales > WQUN01 > WQRX01. The sequence goes on along the minus strand of WQSR01000008.1, from coordinate 23,647 downwards.
CATGACGCCTCAGCTCTTAAACGCCGCTGGCGATGTGATTTTCCACATTCCCAATCGTTTCCCCGCTACGAATTGCCCGGATGTTTGGGCGGATTTCCGTCAGCTGTTCCCGCTGGATGAGCCGGCGTGGGATTACTTGATGGCCGCATCCAAGGAGCCTGTGCCCCTGGGTGGCCGTCACATCTTAGGCTTTGGTGAATGGCACCGCGATGAACATGCCTATGGCGACTGGAACGGCGTAATCGGTATCGGTAATGCAATCCGTGCCGGTGTGCTGGACGCTTTTGACGCTGTGCATCGTATGGAGGAAACGGGGCGTGCCGCCTATGAGGCCGCGCTATCCAGGTTCAGACTCATGTTTGGCCCTCCACCTGCGAGATAGCAAAACCGTTAATAATTAAAAAAGAAGAGGCAATCGGTAGGTATTTCTTGCCGGTTGCCTCTTTTCATAAAGGGGTTAGTTTTAGGAGGATAAAATGAAAATTTCGGACAATTTCTGGTCGCCTATTCAAGATTTAATGATTGACTTCGTGTTGCCCTACCAGCTGCGCATTATGGAGGACGAGGTGCCCGGCGCGGAGAAAAGCCACGCCATTCAGAATTTTCGCATAGCGGCGGGCGAGGCACAGGGGCAATTTTACGGCATGGTCTTCCAAGACAGCGATGTGGCGAAATGGCTGGAGGCCGTGGCCTACGCGCTGGCCATTCGCCCAAATAGTGAACTGGAGGCGCGTGCAGATGAAATTATCGCCCTCATCGGCCGTGCGCAAGAGGATGACGGCTATGTAAACACATTTTTCACCGTGAAGGAACCGGAACACAAATGGCAGAACCTGCTGGAATGCCATGAGTTGTACTGTGCAGGGCATTTTATTGAAGCCGCTGTGGCATACCACGCCGCCACGGGCAAAACGGAGCTGTTGCATATCATGCGCCGCTTTGCGGATTTAATTTGCGCACGCTTTGGCAAGGGAAAAATGCGCGGCATCCCCGGGCATCAGGAGATTGAACTGGCTTTGTACCGGCTTTATAAAACCACGGGCGATGCGAAATACCTGGAAACGGCGCAGTATTTCTTAGACGAGCGGGGCACGGAGCCCAGCTACTTTGAAGAAGAACTGGCGAGACGCGACTGGTACCACTGGGGCCCGGGCGAAAACCGCGAATACGCGCAAAACCACGCCCCCGTGCGTCAACAGACCGAGGCGGTGGGTCACAGCGTACGCGCCGTGTACATGTATGCGGCGATGGCTAACGTGGCGGCGGAAACAGCCGACGCGTCCCTGGCCGCCGCATGTCGCACCCTGTGGAACAACATCGTGCACAAGCGGATGTACATTACGGGCGGCATCGGCAGTACGCACCACCTGGAAGCCTTCACCACAGACTACGACTTGCCAAACGACACCATTTATGCAGAGACATGCGCGTCTATTGCCATGGTTTTCTTCGCACGCGCCATGCTGGAGCTGGAGCCTCGCGGCGAATACGCCGACGGCATGGAGCTCCAGCTCTTCAACGGCATCCTAAGCGGGATGCAACTGGACGGCACGCGGTTTTTCTATGTCAATCCGCTGGAAGTTGTGCCCGAAACCAGCGGCGTTCTTCCCACCCACAGACACGCCTTGCCGCGCCGCCCGGAGTGGTTCGGCTGTGCATGTTGCCCGCCGAACATGGCACGGCTCATCACTTCGCTGGGGCGGTACGCCTGGGGCGAGGGCGCGCAGACCATTCGCAACCACCTTTTCATAGGCGGCACGGCAGAATTGCTGGGTGGTAACGTGAAAATCGAAACCACTACCGATTACCCCTGGGGCGGCACCCTTACGCATACAATAATCGCCGCCGGCGCACAGCCCTTCACCTTCGCCCAGCGCGTCCCCGAATGGTGCGATGATTGGACAATAAAAATAAACGGCGAGGAAATCTCCCCCGCCGTGGAAAACGGCTATGCACAGTTATCACGCGTGTGGCACAAGGGCGACACCCTTGAGCTATGTATGCAAATGCCCCCGCGCCGCGTCTACGCCAGTACGAAAGTGCGCGAAAATGCAAACTGCGTGGCGATTATGCGCGGGCCGCTGGTGTACTGTGTGGAAGAATGCGACAACGGCGCAGACCTTTCCGCCCTGCGTCTGCCGCGAAACGCAACACTGCACGAGGAGAAAACCGACGACTTGGGCGGCGTCATAGCCATCACCGCCCAAGGCACGCGCCTGGAGGGCGGCGACGCATTGTATTCCACCCAGCCACCCCGTGCCTTACCGGCGCGAATCCGCGCAATCCCGTACTACGCATGGGCAAACCGCGATGTGGGCGGTATGCGCGTTTGGTTGCACGAGGGTTAATCCAAGGCCACGCCCGCGCCCCAAAGCGCAATTCCCTCGGCAGACATAGCCGTAAAGGACATCACCCACCGTCCATGGTCGCTGGCATAGCTGCGCAGTAAGCGGCCACGGTAAGCCACGCCGTCCACGGTGATGTTAAATGTCGTGCCATCGGCCTCCAGGGACCAGTAGCCGTCCTTCGCGCCATATACCCGCCCGTCGGCGGTGAGGTTCACCGTTTCCGAGCGGATGGCGATATAATTTATGTCCTGCCCATGGTTAATCAGCTTCCACGAACCGGGCACATGCTCCGGCAAAAAGCTACGCTGTGGCGCGCCGTCAAAGCGGAACGGCGATACCACAAACCACCCGCAATCGGTAAGGAACATCTCGTGCACCCGCACCCGATGCTGTGGCCCCACCATAAAGCGCGTGTGGAAAATAAGAAAATACCGCCCTGTTTCGGCATCGAAATAGGCACTGTTGTGGCCGGGGGAAAGGTAGCCCGTAGTCTGCCCGGGCTCCCCCGCCTCGCGCCGGAACCAGTACCCCCCCATCAGCTTTGTCCCGTAGGGCTCGATGGCCCTGTCGTCAAAAAATGACCCCGGCGCGCCATGGACATGTATCATGGCATTGCCACGGGCGTCATAGAACGGGCCATAGGGGCGAAGTCCCCGCGCCACGCGCATATTGTAGCCGTCTTCGCGTCCCAAGCCGCCGAAGGTAATAAATAAATAATAATATCCCGTGTGGGGGCTGTGCAAAATGTACGGCCCTTCTATGCGGCTGTGGTTATTGCCCATCAGCCGGGTGCCATATCCCTGTCCCGGCAGGGGGAAGCCCGTCTCCGGGCACATGCGCAGTATAAATATTCCCCCCGAGAAGGACCCGTACACCATCCAAAATTCACCGTTCGAGCAGAAGAACGCATGGGGGTCAACGGCGTTGGGGTGAATATTCGCGTTGAAGGGCGTGCCGTCCTCGCTGGTGCCATGCATCCCCGAGCGCAGGAAAATGCCCTGATTCAAATACGGCCCTTCCGGGTGGTCGGCGATGGCCAGGCCGATATTACCCAACGGCATCGACCCCTCGCAGTTGCAATAGTACATAAAGAACCGCCCGCAGGGCATAAGCTGTACATCCCCCGCCCAGAAGGTGTCCGTCCGTGCCCACGCAAAAGCCTCGGCAAAATCCGCGACGCTGTACATCAGCGGATTGGCCTCGCTCACATATTCGGCAAATTGTTCCCAGTAAATTAAATCCCGGGTGCGCGCCGCCGACATATGCGACCCGATGACGTACCACACATCCCCCACCCGGAAAACAGAAGGGTCATGCACCGACACCTCCCCAAAAACCGGCGCGCCCGGGTCATTAAAGTCAAAGCCCGCGCCTGGTGCGGTTAGGGTCAGCGTAGCACGCGCAGGCGCAGGTTGAGGGGTTTCCTCGGGGGCGGGGTCCGCGCCCTGTGCTTCTCCCAAGGGCTCGCCTTCATAGGAGGTATATGCCCCACTTCCACACGCGGCCAACAATACCAGGCAGAATAATACGAATACGAATAAAATTTTCATTCCGTCACCTCCATGTTTCATGCAGGTATCATATCATAATTTCTTGAAGTTTTGACGAAAATTGTGTTAAATAAGCGTACGGGAAAGCGAAGGGAGCGGCAGACATGAAATACATCACTGGCATACACGCATTGAATCTACCTTGTTCGCTGTTGACCGGGGGCGATTGGCATCGCTCGGCCTTGAAATGGGAAAACCCGCGCCTCCGTGACAGTGAAGATAGCCTATACGGCGACTACGGCATCGAATACTGCTCCACTGTGCCGGAAAACGAAGGCACATACGCCGTCGCCAACCATATCCGTGCGTTGCTTGACCTTCTCGAAATCGAAAATTACAGCACCGCCCAGGGCATGAACCGTGATTTCATCGGCAACGATGATTACAACGAAGAAGTATTTAACATGGTGGCGTTGATGAAGGGCTTACCCCATTGGCGTAGCATTGACATCTTTATGGGACGCGAATACTACAGCAAATGGCTGGATTATAAACAAAAGGCGGGGTTATGACAGACTGGCGCAAACAGCATGGGAAAATTATTGCTTCCTTCATGGAATACTTGAACGCATTGCCGGCCCACTTCGTGTTGAAGGGCGGCACGGCACTCTATTTGTGTTACAATCTCGACCGCTTCTCGGAAGATATTGACTTGGACGGCAGAGAAAAAGGGCTTTTGACTGCGGTCAACGATTTTTGCGATAAGAACGGTTACGCCTACCGAATAGCGAAAGACACGCATATGGTTGAGCGTTGCTTCATACATTACGGGCGCAACAAGCACCCGTTAAAAATCGAAGCATCCTACAGGCGCGTGAAAATTCCGGCGCATGAAGTGGAAACCATCAACGGCATACGGGTATACGGCATAGAGCCGCTGTGTGTGATGAAGACCACCGCCTATGCGGGGCGCGATAAAATACGCGACTTGTATGATATTGCGTTTATATGCAACAACTACTACGACCGCCTCTCACCGCCAACCGTCGCCCTGCTACGCAACGCTGTGGAGCACAAGGGTATTGTTTACCGGAGAGTAGTATAAACTACAGCCGAATAAAACGTCCTATGGGAGGTAAAGGCCATGACAGAAATCCCAACACCCCCCGAACACGAGAAATCACAGAAGAAGCATTTCATTATAGAGGCTATAATTTGCGCGCTTGCCGTTCTTAGCGTACTGACGCTTCTTGGGCTCCTTGTTTTAGTGCCCGTAGCATTTGCATACCCGATAATTGTAGGCAGACCGAAATTGCTTTATATTCCAATAGGCATGGCGAGTATAGGCTTCATTGTTTGGTTATTTTTGGCGTTTTATGATTTTGGTTTAATAATCATGATGATGTTTTTCTTTGCAATTGTGAGTGCATTTGGCGTGGGCGCAGGATTTCTTATTCGGTGTTTTCGTAAATCTCAAAAACCCGCAAGATTTGTGGCAACCTCAATCGGCATTATTATTTTGCTTGTACCGCTTGTGTTTGCCGTTGAATTATTCACCGGTTGGCTTCGCACTCCCTTCGTGCAATTGCATTTCCGTTCATATCTTGCTCGAAACATCCCGGAATTTAACTTAGCGGTTAGCCGGCCGTCTTTTCATTTTAAATTTCAGACATTTACCTCACGAGTCCAGGATAGAAACAATTCGGATTTTAGCTTTAGTATTTCCCGTGATAGTGGCAGGACGCGCATCAACTATCCGAGTAGCGGTTCGTGGTCAAGAACGCTTGACCCTATGCTCACACAGCTTTTGGAGGATGCCTTTGGTGACGGGTTCCGTCGCTTTACTTCTTCGATATCTGGCGTAGGATTCGGGCAACGCTTTGATTTGACGGCTGACAATGTCATAATGAGGTCCCGCATCACTATTGCAACTGACTGTTCAGCCCCTGAAACCCTCACAGCGAAAATCTTGCGGTATCATACGTTTCTCGCAGAAAATGGATTTTATTTTACAGAGCATAGCTTCGGCTTCGTGCACCCGGACTACGAACGTTCGATAACCATCAGAGTGTCGCCACAAAGGATAAACGACGATTTGCCCGCACTTATCGCATATGCGCGCAATAACCGAAATCAAAACGGCAATTTCCAAAGAGGTGGCAATTTTAGCTATACCTCCCACGTTGACTTCCCGTAAGGCCACTCCTACTGCTGACATGAACTTGCCATACATTCCCATGCGTGGTACATTGGCGGCGGAGTTGGTATCTATGTTGGCATTGTTTGGACGCAAAGCGGGCGCGCAATGATGTACAATGAGATTTATATGCTTTGGCTGTCCACGTTGGTTCCCCATTTCGGCTCGCGCAAAATAAATGACCTCCTTGGCCGGTTTGCGTCTGCCAAGGAAATCTTCACCGCATCCTATGAACGGCTCCGGCGCGAGGGCGGGCTGACCCCGGTGGCTTTGGCGACGCTCACCCGCAACCGGAACCTGGAAAATATCGAAAAAAGCCTTCATGAACTGCAACAGCGGCAAATCGTGTACATATCCCGGGAGCATAAGGCGTTCCCCATGTTGCTTACCGCCATTGCCGACCCGCCGGTTGGTATTTTTTACATGGGTGAATTGCCGCCCGACAATTTGCATAAAGTAAGTATCATCGGCTCGCGCAAATGTTCTGAATATGGGCTGATGACGGCGCGTGCCCTGGCGGCCCCTTTGGCGCGGCGGGGCGTGGTCATCGTAAGCGGTATGGCGCGGGGGGTGGATTCCATGGCCCACAAGGGTGCCCTGGAAGGCAACGGGAAAACCATGGCCGTGCTGGGCTGTGGCGTGGACGTTTGCTACCCCGCCGAGGCCCATGCCCTGCGCAAGGCGATAATTAAAAATGGCTGTGTGCTGTCGGAATATCCGCCGGGGACAAAGCCCCACAAGGCGTATTTTCCGGCGCGTAACCGGCTCATCAGCGGGCTGTCCCACGCGGTGGTGGTAGTGGAGGCCGGGCGCAGGAGCGGTACCCTCATCACCGTGGACACCGCCCAGGACCAAGGGCGCGAGGTGTTGGCCGTCCCGGGCAACGTCTCCAGCAAGCTCAGCGAGGGCACCAACAGGCTAATCCGGGACGGCGCGATTCCCGTAATCGACTATACGGACGTGCTATTCACCTTGGGCTTGTCGCAAGAAGCGGAGCCCGTATCCGGCACAAGGGAAAATATCGTCCTTGCACCCGAGGAAAAACAGGTGTATGATACCCTGAATTTGGCGGCGGTGCCCTTTGACGCGATTTTGGCGCGCACGGGGCTGGACGCCGGACAGGCTCATCTTATCTGCATCGCGCTGGAGCTGAAGCAACTCATCAAAAAGCTCCCCGGTGCCAGATACATCCGAAATATGTGAAAGCGTGGGAACGTCTGTGATAAAAAATCTGGTCATCCTCGAATCCCCTTCCAAAGCGAAGACAATCAAAAAAATCCTGGGGCCCAACTATAAAATTGAGGCATGTGTCGGCCATGTCCGGGATTTGCCCAAGAGTCAGCTGGGTGTAGACACCGAAAGCGATTTTGAGCCGAAATACATCACCATCCGGGGCAAGGGTGATATATTGGCCAATCTGCGCAAGCTGGCCAAAACCGCCAAAAGAATCTACCTGGCCACCGACCCCGACCGCGAGGGCGAGGCCATTAGCTGGCATCTCATGCACGCCCTCAAGCTGGACGAGAAGAACACCGAGCGCATCACCTTCAATGAAATCACCAAGAACGCCGTGAAAAAATCCCTGAAGGAAGCCCGCCCCATCGACATGGATTTGGTGGACGCCCAACAGGCGCGGCGGGTGCTGGACCGCATCGTGGGTTATCGCATTAGCCCCCTCCTTTGGAAAAAGGTGCGCAAGGGCCTGAGTGCCGGGCGGGTACAGTCCGTGGTGCTGAAGCTCATCTGCGAGCGTGAGGAGGAAATCGAGCTCTTCAACCCCGAGGAATATTGGACGCTGGAGGCCAAGCTGGGCAAGTTTAACGCCCGCTACCACGCCGCAGACAACGATAAATTCGAACTGCGCACCGAGGCCGACGTACAGGCTGTACTCAAGAAAATCGGCAAAAGCGACTTCACCGTGCGGGAGGTCAAGGAGGGCACGCGCACCCGCAAGCCCCCCGCGCCCTTTACCACTAGTACCCTCCAGCAGGAGGCGTCCCGCCTTTTCGGCTACGCGCCGTCGCGCACCATGCGCATCGCCCAGCACCTGTACGAAGGGGTGGACGTAGCGGGGGAGGGTGCCGTGGGTCTTGTCACCTACATCCGCACCGACTCGCCCCGTATTTCCGACGATGCCTACGCCGACGCCATTTCCCACATCACCGGAAGCTATGGCAAGGCATATCTCCCCGCCGAACGCCCCCAATACAAAACCCGGGGCCGCGCCCAGGACGCCCACGAGGCCATTCGCCCCACGGCGGCTATGCGCACCCCGGATGCCCTCAAGGCTTCCCTCACGGGGGAGCAACACAAATTGTATAAGCTTATTTGGGAGCGGTTCATCGGCAGTCAAATGGCTCCGGCGGTGTATTCCACCCTTTCGGTAAAGCTGGAGGCCAAGAAAGTCGCCTGGCGCGCCAGCGGCTCCTTGCTCAAATTCGACGGCTATCTTGCGGTGTACCATAAGAACGAGGACGCGGAAAAGGACGTAAAAATCCCAACCCTCAAAGTAGGGGAGTCCATAAAGCCCAATGAATTTCTGCCCGCCCAGCATTTTACCCAACCGCCGCCGCGCTTCTCCGAGGGGAGTATGGTGCGCACCATGGAGGATTTGGGCATCGGCCGGCCGGGCACCTTCGCCCAGACCATTATGACCCTCCTGGCCCGGGGCTACGTGACCAAGGAAAGTAAGGTGCTCTACCCCACAGAGCTGGGGGAAATCGTCAACGAAATTATGACCGACTACTTCAACGACATTGTGGATACGGAATTTACCGCCCGGATGGAGGACGAACTCGATAGGGTGGAGCTGGGGGAAATGGAGTGGAAAAAAGTCCTCCGGGGCTTCTATCCCACCTTGGCGGAAAAAATAAAAGCCGCCGAGGAGCTAATCGGCGACATTGAAGTGAAGGACGAGGTTACGGACATCCCCTGCGAAAACTGCGGTAGGCTCATGGTGGTGAAGTTTGGCCGCTTCGGGAAATTCCTGGCTTGCCCCGGCTTCCCGGACTGCCGCAACGCCAAGCCCATCCTGGAAGAAGCAGGGGTGGCGTGCCCGGTGTGCTCCGGCAAGGTGGTCATCAAGAAATCGAAAAAGGGCCGTACCTACTACGGCTGTGACGCCTACCCCGATTGTGATTTTATTTCATGGAATTTGCCCACCGGGGAGCACTGCCCCCAGTGCAAGAAGGGCTACCTGATGATTAAAGGCCGGAAGAAGCGGGTGGTGGCTTGCAGTGAATGCAAATACACTACGGACGCGCCGGAGGAGGAGGCGTAATATGCGCCTCCATGATTTTCAAGGCCAGCGGTTCATTCACCCGGGAGAGCAGCCCCGCAGAGGCAAAGATATAGGACGCGTCCATTAGAAACGCTGGGGACACGGGCTTTAATATTTCACCGCCGGAGGGGCAGGTGGCCTTCTCCAGCACGGCACGGGGGTCCGCGCTATAGATAATCGCGCCGCCGATGCCGATTACATATTTTATCTGCGATAAATCCTTGCCCAGCTGGTAGAAGGTCTTGCCGTGGGGGGTGTAGGTCGTTTCCAGCCGCCCGCTGTGGCGTTGCGTGGCTATGTCCACGGCGGCGGCGCAGAGCGTTGCGTCGAAGCGGGCGTGGGGGCTGTCCGGCTGGGGTACATAAGCGGGGTCTGCGGCGCACCGGGCCCGGAAATGGGCGAAATCCTCCGTTTCGGGAAAAATATGTGCGGCGGCCTCCGCCAGCGCGTCCAGGCTGTAGCGCATACCCAAATCCCCCTCCACACTACGCTTTGCGTAGGGCTCGGGCAGTCCTTTCTGCACAACGCCCGGGAGTGTGGGCGCGCCGTCGGTTATGGAATATACGTCCGTGGTGGCACCGCCCACGTCCACGGCCAACAGCGGCCCCAGGCTTTTCGCCAACAGCTCCGCCCCCTCGAAGACGGCCAGGGGGGTGGGGAGTATGGGCGCGGACATCATCCGGGAAGCCTCGGTCAGCCCCTTGGCCTCGATGATTTTCTCCATGAACAAATCCCGTATGGCGTGCTTGGCCGGCATAATATCCAGCGTATTGAAGGCGGGCATCACATTGCCGCATATCACGGCGGCCTTGTTGCCCTTGACCAAAGTCTCCAGCGCGGCCTGAGCCACGGATTTATTCCCCGCGATAATCACCGAGAAATCCCCCTCGATTTCCGCAAGCTTTTTCGCGTTGTGCAAAATAACCGCCTTGTTGCCGCCGTCCGTGCCGCCGGAGAGCAGAATCAAATCCGGGCGGATGTCATGGATTTCCTGTTGCTCGGCGGCACTCAGCTCGTAGGCGAAGGTTTTCACCACCTTGGCCCCGGCACTGCACGCCGCCATGGAAGCGGCCTTGGCCGTCAGCGCGGGAACCAGTCCCACCGCCACCATTTTCAAGCCCCCGCCGGCACTGCTGGCCGCCAACAGCTGGGAAAATGCCATGCGTCCCCCTTGCCTATACAGCTCCGCCAGGGCGGCGTCCAGCCCGTGGCGTATGTCGGTGTGAATGGTGGTAAATGCCTTGGCCGTGGCGATTATTTTTTCCGATTGGGCGCAAACAGCCGCCACCTTCGTAAAAGTGCTACCGAAATCTACCGTCAGTATCACGTTCATATATTACGCAACGCCCAAGTCCTTGCTGATGTCGGCGATGCCCGTCTCCGGCGTGGTGCCCGGCGGGTAGGCCCGGTTGAAGCCCATATCCAAAAATGTCTTCTCCACCTCGGCAAAGTTGCGCTTGCCCACCACCAAATTGCCGCCCACATACAAGGGGATGCCCACCAGCCCCGCCTCGTCGCATTTTTCCCGCAATCCCCGGCAGTCCATTTCCCCGTGGCCATACAAAGAGGACACGATGATGGCGTCTGCCGCGGTTTCAATGGCGGCCTCGATAAATTCCTCCTGTGACACCATAACACCCAAGTTCACGGTCTTAAATCCCGCCTCCCCGAAGGCGTGGGACAAAATTTTTATTCCGATGGCGTGCACGTCCGCGCCGATAACACCCATTACCAATGTCTTTCCGTTCATATCTTCCCTCCGCTGGCAACTAAGGATAAATACCATAATGCTTTATTACCAGATATCGGGCAAAATTGCAAGAAATCCCGCGGGAGGGGGCGGGTGAATGGCCCCGCGCTGTACCGATAACGCTCATGAACGGCTCTGTGCGGCAAGTACTTGCGTTAGTCTCGCTACGCGAGCCGAACGCCAAGTACGTAAGCCGCCCATTCGCCGTTAATTTCGCATTATCGCCAATCGCGCTTGCCCATTCACCCGCCCCCTCCCGCTGGCCACAAAAGACTCAATAAAACTTACACGGCAAATACGCCAAACCCCACCAAGCATTTTTACAAAACAAGGGCAAGAATATGATACAATGCCTTTGCGGAACTTTCTATGAAATTTGCAAAGTATTTTTAACTCGAACACGATTTCGGGCACAATGAAATAGAACGGTTTGCCGCAATAATTTTGTTTTCTGTGCTGTAGCACCTCATTGGGCGCATATGGTGAAGTTTATATTTTGTGTAGGAGGTCTATGTGAAAATATTGTGCATATCTGCGTCAAACAACTTCAGAGATGGGTTAAGTGAAACCTCGTCTTTTATCATTTGCCAACGCATAATTGATAAAGTCAAAAAGAAAACGCCACAGGCTGATTGCGCTATTCTTGAGTTAAAAGAATATATACTTACCCCTTGTGTCAACTGCATTAAATGCTTGGATAACAGTCGTTGTGTGATTAATGATGCGTTTAATGAAATTTACGAAAAGATACTTGGCTACGATGTTCTCTTTATTGTTTCGCCACACTATGCACCAATCCCTTCAAAGCTGTGTATGCTTATGGAAAAAATGGAATCCATTTGGTTTAACCCTTGGCTGAAAGATAATACCTATCAGCCAGAGATAGTCGGGATTCCAACAGGTGTTATTTCACACGGCGGTACAGGTAGGGAAGGTGGACTAAGAGAATATGAAAGAATTGTTAATTATCCGATTGCAAACTGGTTGTTTACAATCCCCAAACCATATGAGAATACCCGCCAGTTAAAGTTAGTAGGGTTTAATGATGACTGGAAATACGGTATTAACGTACCACCCGTGAAAGATTTTGAAGAATGGTCAGTGTCGCAAATTTCTATGTTTGAGGACTACATTGCCAAAGTGATAATTCTTACAGCTTCGTGATTATTGAAATTAGTAGTACAAACGCCAAGGCAAAAACCAGATGTTTACAATCTACTTTAACTGCTTTCAAAGGAGAATAACCCCTATGACACCCTTGAAATTTAAGATGACCCATGACTTGTTATTCAAAATGTTGTTTGTGAAGTACCCCGACCTTTTGCGGAAACTCGTTGCGGTGTTATTGGATATTTCATATGATAGTATAACGAAATTTACCATAGCAAATCCTGAAATCCCGCCCGAAATGTTAGGCGATAAGTTTTGCCGTTTAGACATCAACATGGTAGTAAACGGACAGCGGGTAGACCTCGAAGTACAAGTGGAAAATGAGGGCAACTACCCCGAGCGTAGCCTCTTTATTTGGGCTAAGGAATATTCAACAGGCATCGGCATGGGCGAGAATTACAAGAATCTGCCCCGCACAATTGTCATCAGCATTTTGGGCTTTAACCAATTTGCCGACAAAGAAAAATATCACCACGAATTTCAATGCCTTGAAGTGACAACCCACGCTCCCCTTACCGACAAAATGGCGTTGCACTTCTACGAATTAAAAAAGCTCCCGCCACTTGCGGAAAATGACAAAACAAACGGCAAAGATTTATGGCTCAAATTATTCCGAGCCGAAACCGAAGAAGATTTAGCCGCTATAGAAAAATTGGAGGTGCCAGAAATGAGCGAAGCATTGCAAGCCTACCGCCATGTTGCGGCATCAGATGAGTTCAAGGAAAAAGAACGTATGTGGGCAAAAGCAAGGCACGACGAAGCACAGGCGTTGTATAATGCTGAACAGCGTGGCGCAGCAGCAAGAGATGTACATTGGCAAGGCGTGGCAGAAGAAAACGAACGGCTACGCAAAAGACTTGCCGAACTGGAAGCGAAATAAAAAAGTTGTTGCAACAGGGAGGAAGGAGTGGTGTATTCCCATGGAGCAAAGCTACCGGTTTTTCAGCAACAAAGCGTGCATCCACTTCCCCTGCCACGCCGCGCCGGAGGAAGCGGAATTTAATTGCCTGTTCTGTTATTGCCCGCTGTATCACCTGGGCGACGAATGCGGCGGCATTTTCAAGTGGGTGAAGCACGAGGACACGAAGCTCAAGCTATGTATGGATTGCCACCTACCGCATACGCCGGAGTACTACGATGTGATTATGCAAAGGCTAGAGCCAAAAAACTAGAACCTATTTGTTGACAGCATTTTATTTTCGGGTTAGACTCGTCCGCACAAATTAATATTTTTCGGGAGCTTGTGTGTGCAGGCTGAGAGGATGCAAAAATGCATCGACCGCACCTGATTTGGATAATGCCAACGTAGGGAATCACAGTGGATTTGTGACCTCATGCTTATGGCATGGGGTTTTATTTTTATCAAAAGGAGTGGTGCGTAATGGAAAAAATGGAATGCGCCGTGGCCATTCAAATGCTACCGCAGGTGGAAGCGGGGCGGGTCATCCCCATTGTGGATGCGGTGATTGCCTACATTAAAGGATTGGGCTTGCCCATGGTGGTGGGGCCTTTTGAAACCACAGTGGAAGGCGATTTTGAGGTGCTGATGGACATGGTGAAGCAATGCCAGTTGATTTGCATTAACGCGGGCGCGCCCAGCTTGCTGTCGTATGTAAAGATTCATTACGCGCCGCAAACAGGCGTATGGAGCATCGCAGAGAAAATTGACAAGCATAATGGCTAAACGGCTGGCCACCTTTAATTGGCAGGCGGCCTCTTTATTGCTGGGCGTGCTGGTAGTGTGGCTGGTGACGACCGAAGCGGGCTGGGTCGAGGCGTTTATTTTGCCCGGCCCCGTGTCGGTGGTGCGGGCCTTTGTTGGGGACTTCGGCCTATTAATGCGCCACAGCATGTATACGCTACGGGAGGCTTTTGTGGGGTTGTTTTTCAGCCTGGCGGCGGCGTTTATCATCACAGTGCTGATGGATAGGTTTTTGTACTGGCGCAGGGCGTTATACCCGGTGCTGGTGTTGAGCCAGGCGGTGCCGTACATTGCCATCGCGCCGCTGTTGGTGCTTTGGTTGGGGCATGGCATGGCACCGCGGGTGGTGCTGGTGGGGTTGACTTGTTTTTTCCCGCTGACGGTGGGCTTGTATGACGGGGTGCGCAATATCCCCCGCGAATATACGGATGAATTGCAAGTAATGGGAGGAGGGTACTTTGCAGGATTGCGGCAGGTGAAATTGCCCTTGGCCATGCCGTCTTTTTTCAGCGGTATGAAAATTGCCACAGCTTATGCCATCGTGGGCGCGGTGATTGCGGGGTGGGTTGGCGGCACCACGGGGCTGGGGGTGTACATGACCCGCGTGCGCCGCACCTTTGAGTTTGACAAGATGTTCTCTGTTATTTTGTTAATTGTTATTATCAGCCTTGTACTTATGTATGGGGTCAAATTATTGGAAAAGAGGATGATTCGTGATGTGGTATAAAAAATTACTGATTCTCATTCCGCTATTATTTATCGTAGCGTGCGGCACAACCGACGATGAATACACCCAGGTAACGCTGGTGCTGGACTGGACACCCAACACCAACCACACGGGGTTTTTTGTGGCCATGGAGCGGGGGTATTTCGCTGAGGAAGGCATTCAATTAGAAATCATTCAGCCCCCCGAAGACGGAGCCATTTTGCTGGTGGCGGCGGGCCATGCCCAGTTTGGCATTTCTTTTCAGGAAGAATTGTTGCTGGCGGCCAACAGCCCCCACGCGCCTATTCCTGTGTCGGCCATTGCGGCGTTGGCGTCGTACAATACCAGCGGCATCCTGTCGCTGGCAGAACATAACATCACCCGGTTTCGGGATTTGGAAGGAGCCACCTTCGGCAGTTGGATGATACCCCTATTCGATGAAATTGTACGCGAAAGCGTGCGGATGGACGGCGGCAACCCCGATTTAGTCACCTTCGTGCCCCATATGGCCTTGGATAATATCACGGGCATTGAACGGGAATTTGACGCCACCTGGGTATTTGAAGGCTGGGATTTGGTCATGGCGGGTGAAATGGGCATGGATACGAATTTCTTTCTGTTCCGCGATGTCAACCCCGTGTTTGACTACTACACCCCTGTGCTGATTGCCCACAACGACGACCTGGACAGCACATTGACACAGCGTTTTATGCGTGCGTCGGCGCGGGGCTTCGCCTTCGCCCGGGATAATTATGCGCAAGCGGCGGAAATCCTGCACCGCCACGCCCCCGAAATGGACTTGGATATTCTTACTGCGTCGCAACGCTTTTTAAGCGGCGTATATTTCGGCGCGAACCGCTGGGGCTACATCGACACCAACCGCTGGAATGCCTTTTTCTACTGGATGCGGGACCATGAGTTTATTCCAGCCAATGCACAATACCGTGCTTTCTTGAATATCAGTCAGTAGCTAATGCCGCGCCCCATGCAGTGGCAAACATGGCCTGTGGTGGTATGTGAAAGCGAACAGGATACAGTGTTTCCAATGCATGGAATACTTCAGCCCCTTGTTTTATTTCAGAAAGCGCGCCGGTTAGCACAATATCCCGTGCTCCGCATCCCTGTGCGGCCAGTGCCGCCATGGTGCCGATGCTTTCAAAAATCATATTAATTAAACCCAACGCCATATCCGCAGATGTGGCGTTGGGTTGTAATTTTCCGAAGTTAGATACCGTTGTGGCGGGTGACAACTTACCTATTGACCCTGATGAAATGTCGCTTATCTGCAAGTTTACGGCACGTATATCGCCCAGATTGGCCAGTGCAATAAGTGTGGGGAAATCCGTAGCCCCCGTTAGCCGCATGGCCATTTTTAATAATGTTCCACCGCCCAAGCCACTGCCGCCAAGGTGTGTAATCTTATTATTACCGGCATGTACCAATGCCGTTCCCATGCCCGCACTGATAATGACGGCCGATTCTAGTTCAGCTACCGCTAACCCGCCCGTGCCAATGGATAAAAATTCATCCACTTGTCTGGCAGGGATGCCGTACATATCTGAGCCTACGTAAAACGCACCTACCCCTGTTATGGCAATCCGTTCAATATCGCCGATACGTAAATTATGCGTGCCCATGAATTTTCCCAATGCACCATAAATGGAGGTTGTTTGGTCACTGGCCTCTGCGCGTAAGCAACCAATCCGCACACCCTGTTGGCTTAGTCCTATGATTTTCGTTGCGGAGATACCTGCATCTATGCCCAATATCATCGGGATACACTTTGCTTTGACGGCATCCGGTTAATAACCGCTACCAGTGCGCCCATGACAGCGGGTACAATTATGGCCGACATAATTGCTTCGGGTATGCCATTGATGGAAATAATGCTTAGTATGCCCCAATAAACTACAGTAGACGGAGTAGCCCGCGCACTATTCCACGCTTCTCCAAAGAAAAAAAATATGAAGTGCAACACCAATAAAGTGTTGGTCAGTGCACCAACCAACCCAGCCACCGCCCATGACGTGATTCGTTTTCGTGAATGCAGTAGCTTGTCAACCTCTACATACGCATACCACGCCGCCACGCCAATAAAAACGCGGGGTACAAAGGCCACCACCAATGCCATTAAACTGCCGTTGTCCGTGCCGGGTAAATCAATAAAAGGCGAAAACACAAACGAAGTCGCTCCGGGAAAAAAAGTGGCAAACAACATGCTGGCCAACCCAAAGACAAAACCCAACGCCGCGCCATATTTTGGCCCCAGCAGCAACGCGCCTACAATTACAGGGATGTGCAAGGTAGTGGGGCGCAACAGGGGCAATGGAATAATTCCAATACCTGTAAAAGTCATCAAAAAAATAATGGCTGTCAACATTCCCATCAACGTTAAGCACTTGGTATGATTCCATTGATTTTTATACACAACATCACCCGCGACAATAAAAATGACATCCGTGTCATTTTTATTTTATGACGCGAATGTCATTTTGTCAAGCAAGGTGCCGCTTGGTTTAGAATCTGTCGAACACCATAGGCAACAAAGTCAGCTCCAGCATCAGGGCCTCTCCGTCGCGCCAAATCCGCACCTCCACGGTATCGCCGGGGTGTAGCATGGCGATTTCGGCGCGTAGGTGGTCCATGTCCAGCACGGGCTGGCCGTTGAAGCCGGTGATGACATCGCCGGCCAAAACGCCCGCTTGTGCCGCCGCGCCGTTGGCCATGACTTCATCCACATCCACGCCGATATCGGGGATGCCCAGGGCATCGGCCCGGGGTGCGCGCAAATCGTCCCCCATGATGCCGATGGCGGGCCGCAGACGGTTAATCAGCAGGTAAAGCAGGGGCTGTACCGTATTGGACGCCACACTGTGCCCGATGCCCTCTGCCAGGGTATTGTCGTCGAAAATCAGCAAGGACACCCGGTTATTGATAATCCCCACCACTTCGCCACGGGTATTGAGCAAGGGCCCGCCGCTGTCGCCATAATTAATGGAAGCGTCGGTTTGCAATACATACAGCTCCAGCCGGCGGCGGAACCCGGGGATATCCGTTTCCACAATTTGCTCCTCGGTGCTGATAATCCCACGGGTAGTGGAAATCCCCTCCCCACGGGAATTGCCCAAAGCGATAACCGTGTCGCCCATGCGCATAGCGGAGGAATCGCCGAAGGTGGCCAAAACAATGTGCCCGACGCCCGCTTCCGCCAAATCTTCCTTGTACACAAAAATGGCGGCGATGTCCATGTCGGTGTCATGGGCAAAGGGATGGGCGGAAAGGGTGGCACCGCAGTCAAAGCGTGCGAATACCTGGGTTCCCCCACGTATAATATAATGGCTGGTGACGATGAAGAGCCGCTCGTCGTCCTCGCCGAAGAGTACCCCCGTGCCGCTTCGGCGTGGGGGTATCCGCTGTTGACCCGCGGGGGTATCGGGCTGTTCGGTGAAAATGGTAAGGCTCACCACGGTTGCGGAAACCATTTCTATCATATCCGCCAGGGTGGCCGCTGTGCCGGCGGGCATCATTTCAAAGGCGAAGCGGGTAGTGGTGATGGGGTTTTGGGGCGCGTTGTTGACGGTGGGGGAGTGTGCCGCCTCCTGCCCGCGCTGGCGTATCCACGTAGTCGCCGCGCCGAAGGCAAAGCCGAAGGAAGCCGTCCCCAAGGTGCACACAATACACACCAAGGCCAGCCGTTTCATCCACCCGGTCCGGTTTATGGGGCGGGGCGGGGCATAGGGCACGGTATGGGTGGGCGGAGGCCGAAACGCCGGTGCGGGCGCGACAGGGGGCGCGGGCTTCATAGGCAATTGGATGGAATCCGCCAGCTCCAAGTCACGGGCGATTTCCGCCTGTATTTGTTCGATTTCGTTTTTAATGGGGTCGTCTTGCATGGGAACCACTCCTCATATTTCAATTGTACAATTTCAACAGTGCCTGCTCTACCCAGTCCAGATAGGCGTCGCCGGGAATGTGGGGGGCTACGCCGGTACGGTGGATGTTCTCTCCGTCGGGGCCGCTGACCAGCAGTACCGACGCCCGCACCGCGTACCCACGGGTGAGGGGAATCGTCACCTGGCCGATGCCCTTCCCGAAGGTGGGCTCGCCCAAGGTCGTTACCCGGGGCACATGGTACACCAAAGCCTGTATCAGCCCCTCTGCCGCGCTGGCGGTGCGCCCGTTTTGCAGGATGATAATTTGGTCAAAATCCAGAGAGGGCTGCCCACGGGAGGTAACGGTGCGGGTGAGGAAGGGTATGCGGGTTTCCTCGTGGCCCAGCACCGCGCCCCGGGGCACGAATAAATTGGCGATGCGGTGGAAATCCCTAAGCATTCCCCCCGGGTTGTTGCGCAAATCCAGGATAAGGTTGGAATACTGAGCCAGATAATTCTGGTTGCTTACCACAAAATCCCTTGACCAGCGCGAGATATTGGGAACCCATACATGCACCGTGTCGTCGGTAAGGCGGGTAACGGCGGCCTGGCGGCCCACATGCTCCTCCCGTTCGCGCACGGCGATGTGGGCCTGGGGGGAGTACAGATAGGTGTAGCGGTCCTGGTTCACCTCCCGTATGGCCTCGGTGAAAACGGAAATCATCACCCGGTCGAAGTCCCGGTGGAAGCCCCGGCGGTTTTCCTCTTGCAGGTGGCGGCTGTACAATTCGTCCAAATCATCGGTGAAGATATAATTGCTGGCGATAAGCAAACGAAATACCCAGTAATCATAATGCCCCCAGGCCACAAAGCCATAGCCCAGCAGCAATACGAAAAACCCAATCTGAAAGAAGCGATACCGCCGTTTCAGTTTGTCTCCGGGGGAACGCCCCAGATTCAGGGCGCGCTCGTGCCGTTTTCTTTCCCACCGGCTCTTTAAACGGTGCAGCATTTTGTTCACTTCCCTACGTACATAGGTATGAGGTATACTACCCCGTACAATGTACCTTATACGAAGGGATGTGTAAACCGTTGTCCGGTACTCAGCCAGAAAAAATTATCGCACAAAACCGAAAAGCCCATCACGACTTTTTCATAGACGAAACCTTTCAGGCGGGGATTTCCCTTGTGGGCACGGAGGTCAAGTCTCTGCGGGCGGGCCGCTGTAACCTGAAGGAAAGTTTTATCCGCATCGAAAACGGCTCCGCCTTCATCGAGGGGATGCACATCAGCCCCTATTCCCACGGCAATATATTCAACCTGGAACCGGTGCGGAAGCGGCGACTGCTCCTCAACCGGGGGGAAATCAACCGCCTACACGCCGCCGTAACCCGTGAGGGCTATACCATCGTACCGCTACGGATTTATTTTTCCCGCTCCTATGTAAAGCTGGACATCGCCATCGCCAAGGGGAAGAAGCTGTACGACAAGCGTGACGCGGTGGCGAAGAAGACCCAGGAACGGGATGCGCGGCGGGCCTTGGCACAGCGAAACTAATCAAGGGGGTAAGTATGGGAAAATTTTTCAAATCCCGGATGATGACCGGTATGGTGCCGTATTTTATTTTGGCGGTGGCTGTGATTATTACCTGGCACGTGATAGGCTCCTGGGAAATTTTTGCCACAGGGCTGGGGCGGTTTTGGGGGATAATCACTCCTTTTATGTACGGCTTAATTGTAGCGTATATTTTAAATATGCCTTGCAGTGCCATCCAGCGTCTGCTGGAGCGGACGAAGAAGCCCTTTATCACCAAGCGCAGCCGGGGCTTTGCTGTGCTTATTTTATTTATTTTGATACTGGCCTTGCTTGCCTTGGTGCTGAATCTGATTGTCCCTGCCGTGTACCGCAGTGTGCTCTTGTTTGTCAACGAGTTTGAAAATTATTTGCAGGGCTTGCTGGGGATAATTGAGCGGATTAATAACTGGGGCTTGCCGGATTTTATCGGTGAGATTGACCCAGAGTACACCATGGCGGTGCTCACCACCTGGCTGACCAACTACGTGGAAGCCTTCGTGGATGATTTTGACGGCGAGAACGTTACCGCCATATTTAATTTTGTCACCAATGTGTTTGGCTCTGTATTCGCCACCGTGTTCCAAGGGATTTTGACCACGGTTTCCTCTATTTTCCTGCTTATCCAGCGCGATAGAATCATCGCCTTTGTGCGCCGCATGGTTGGGGCCTTTACCGCAGAAAAGACCGGTGCCTTTATCATGAAATACGCGGGGATGCTCAACTACAATTTCCGTATGTACATCTATACCCAGACCATAGACGGCATTATACTGGGTACGATAATGACCATTGTGCTGGCCATCGCCGGGTCGCCCTTCTTCCTGTTGCTGGGGCTGATGCTGGGGATATTAAACTATATCCCGTATTTCGGCTCCATCATCGGCACGGCCATCGCGCTGGTGGTGGTGGCCTTCACCCAGGGGCTGGGCATCGCGCTGATTTTGTTACCCATCATGTTTTTCTTCCAGCAACTGGACGGGAATTTTATCCAGCCCAAGCTCATGGGCGGCTCCTTTTCCATCAGCCCGCTGCTAATTATCATCAGTGTCACCATCGGCGGTGCCTACGCCGGTGTGCTGGGGATGCTCATGGCCATACCCATCGTGGCGGTGCTGAAGGATATGCTGGATAACCTCATGTCCTACAACGAGCAAAAAAGAGCGCAACGAAAACGCGCCCGCAACGAGGAGGAGTCCATGGGGACGCCGGACTATTACAACCCGGAGGACCCGTACAGATAATTCGTCAGCCAGAGGGACGCAATAACCCCCACCAAATTCGCCAGCAACGCGCCAGTCAAGGTATGGCGCGTTTTTGTTACCTTTACATACATGAAATAAATGCTCATGGTGTAGAAAACCGTTTCCGTACAGCTCATCATAATGGACACCAACCGCCCCAAATAGGAATCCGGCCCATAGCGTTCAAACAAATCCAATAGCAGACCCGTGCTGGCCGACGAGGACACCAGCCGCATCAGCGTAAGGGGCACGGCCTCGCTGGGGTAGCCCATGGGCTCGGTAATGGGCGCGATAACCTGGCTCAGCAAGTCCAGGGCCCCCGAAGCGCGAAGCATCCCCACCGCCACCATCAGCCCAATTATCGTGGGTGCGATTTGTATGACCGTGGTGAACCCGTCCTTCGCCCCAACAACGAAATGGTCGTACACCGGTTGCCGCTTGCTGAAGGCAAACAAAAGAATCCCCGCGAAGGTGAGGGGGACGATTAAGTTGGAGAGGAAAATCATCCAGCTAATAAAATCACCCCACGAATATGCTTATGCATAGCTTATTCGCGGGGTGGGGGAATCATGCTTATGCCGGTTTTTGTAAAGGCGAAATTATTTTTGGGCGAGGTTTGTTTAGATTCGATTGTAAAAAAATATTTTGAATCGTTGACGATATAAGATTGCAACATTCCGAAAGAATCATCATGTAACGCAATTTTTTTAATTATACCGTTTTCTTCCAGATACGTTACTGTTGTGTGTGTATCAGTAAACTGTTCTTTTGGAGGCATTAACGCAAGTAATTTTTGCCTTAGATTTTCATTGTAAATCTCACGGTTGCATGAAAATATACCTTTTGTCGTAATTGGATTAATGACTTTAATAGAGTTGGGATGTATTTCTTCTTGTACCATTATTTCGGGTGCCCTAAATAATCCATTTTTATAGAAGTCATATTTTACTGCCGACGAATCAAATAGTTTAACAAGCTCTTTATAATTATGTAGCGATTCATTTTTCTTTTCCATGATAAAATTTACAAAGGCAGCTGATATTAAATCCATATTACCTACAATGCATAAGCCGCTATTTATAGAGATTTGCAAACACGCATAATCTTCATTGTCTTTGTAATTCATAAGGTCATGGGCTGGTGAAAACCAAAAGTAATTCGCTCCGTCACGGAATTGACTGCCTAAAGTATTATACTTTGTGCCGCATTTTAATCCGTTTTGAAATATTGATTCAATATTATCCTTTTTTGTGAAGTGATATATTAAAACATTATTATTCACTCATACGCCACCTTTCATAGTGAGTATAGCACATTGGACAACGCTGTGCATTTAAAATAACCTTGACAAGCACCACGTGGGGTGGCATGGTGTATTCCCGCATCGGCTATATTTTAAAGGAGCTTTGCCATTCATGATAAGAACAATGGAAGAAGCCATGGCTTTCATCTACAAGACGAGTTGGAAGGGCAGTCAGCTGGGGCTGTCGCGCATGACGGAGTTGATGGCGCGTGTGGGCAATGTGCAAAAGGACATGAAGTTCGTCCACATCGCCGGGACCAACGGCAAAGGCTCTACGGCGGCCATGCTCGCCGCTGTGCTTACGGAGGCGGGTTATCGGACGGGCCTGTACACTTCCCCCGTCATCCATACCTTCGGTGAGCGGATGCAAGTCGATGGCGTGGCCGTTACCGACGCCGAGCTGGTGGCCTTGGCGGAGCAGATGCGCCCCCACGCCGACGCCATGTCGGACTCTCCCACGGAGTTTGAGCGGATAACCGCCTTGGCCTTGCTTTTTTTCCATGAAAAAAACTGCGACATCGTGGTGCTGGAGGTGGGCATGGGCGGGCGGCTGGACGCCACCAATGTAATCGACGCGCCGGAAATTGCCGTCATCACCGCCATCGGGCTGGACCATATGGCGGAGCTGGGCAACACGGTGGAAAAAATCGCGGGGGAAAAGGCCGGCATCATCAAGAAAAATACAACCGTTATATGCCATCCCCAGGAAGCATCGGTGGAGCGGGTGCTCCGGGCCAAATGCGCGGAGGAAAATGCCGCTATTGCCTTCGTGGCGCGTGGCGGCGTGAAGCCGCTTTCCCGGAGCCTGGACGGCCAAACCTTCGGTTACGGCGGCATAAAGGGCCTCACCTTGCCCCTCCTTGGGGCGGAACAGCTATACAATGCCGCCGTAGCCATCGAAGTCCGCACAGCCCTGGAAAAAAAAGGCTGGAGCATTCCCGAAGACGCCCTCCGGCGCGGCTTGGCCGGCACCCGCTGGCCGGGCCGGTTTGAGATAATGCGGCGCGCACCGG